>DAIDIS010000254.1 GCA_027451785.1 Acidimicrobiales bacterium | reverse complement strand
GGTGATGGCCAACTCAACACGCTTATGAGGCACCAGTCGCGAAAGCATCAAGAATAACGGCTCGCTCGACTCCGATGGAATATCGGACTCGGATGGTATCTCGACGCCGCTCATTACCAGCTTGATGTTCTCCGGAGAAATCCCAATGTCTTCCAGCGACGCCACCGATGACTTGGATATGGTCATGAAAAGCCGGTCACGATAAACCAGGGGCATCACCCGCCGCTCCATCCACCTGCCGAAGCCGGCGACTAACTTGCCGAAGCGCATCTCCCATTGCTCGGTATGAACATGGTGAACCAGACAAAGTGACGGGCGGCGTCTCCAAAGGGGAGAGAAATACGGGATTCCGTTCTCTACGTCGACGAGGAGATCCCATTTTCTGTATTTAGCTATGCAAATCGCAGGCGCCACAATGTACTGACTAAAGGTCCCACCTGCGTTGGTCACGGGATAGCCATGCGAGGCGATCGGTCCACCGCATACCAAGGCAGCCTCGTGACCACGCTCCTGGACGCCGCGAATCAACCGGTCGACCACTACCTCTGAACCCCCAGCAAGGGGATGAGCTAGGTCCCTCCAGCTCACAAAGACTATTCGCACCTAACTAGATTGCTCCTCTACCGGCTAGCGCCAACCGCAGCCATGAACGACAGTTCACATCAAAGCCATCGGCGCCTATGGGCCACTAAGGCCCGCCACGGAAGCCTACACGTCCAGCTATGCGGCTCCAATGGATGCAAGGAGGCGACTGGCCGTGTCATCGTCACAGACAATGGCGGAGTCAAAGTCATTTGCGTCCGGCATTGATCGGATTGCAGCCAGCAACGGAGCAGCCGACGGATGGATAAGCGACCGAATCTCTATTGCCGACCTGTAGATCCTGAAATGTGGAAGTCGCTCCTCCAGCCTGTCCCTCATTCTCATCGCGAGTCCACTTGGCAATCCCGGCAAAAGAGCCAAAGCTCCCTTCGACCAAGAAACTACAGAATCGCTAAACCTGATGTTCTCTCCCAGCGCTGCCGCCACTTCCTTCATTCCTTCTTCCGAAATTCCAGGCTGGCCGATCACCGAGATTGCTTCCACCGGCCTTGCATTCCGCCACGTCATCTCGGATCTAAGAACGTCAAAAACCATCGGAACCGAGTCCACCATCGGACGAACGTGGCTGCCTTTTACATCGGTCCAGTCGACCGCCATCTCCTGTACCCGCATCCCAAGGTGCTTGGCAAGCATAAGAATCTCTACGTCAAATGCGTAACCATCAATTCGGGCTGCATGGAACAACAGCTTGGCGGCTGGGGTGCGGAAGGCCTTGAAGCCACACTGCGTGTCTTCGGTGGACAAATCTGTAACTGTGCGTACGAACCTGTTGAACGCCTTACCGAAGAGCATTCGGCTCGCCTCCCGGCTCTTCACCACGGAATCCGGGTGAGCCCGGGATCCGATGACCACTTCCGAGTCAGCCAGCTTGTCGAAGAGTGTCGAAAGGCATTGAGGGTCGGTCGCCATGTCGGCGTCGGTGAATGCAACCTGGCAACCTCGCGCCCGAGTGATCCCGACCCGCACCGCAGAGCCTTTTCCTCTGTTTCGGTCCAGCCGGATCACCAGTGTGAACGGGTACGGGGCCAGCAATCGCTCCGCTACCCCGGCCGTGTCGTCATCACTCCCGTCATCCACAACAATGACTTCGGTATCGTCCCAATCGACTTCTGAAGCAAAAGCGCCAAAAGCCCTCTCAAGCCTGTACGACTCGTTATAGGCAGGTATCACTATAGATTTCGTTACCCTGCTGCCGGACCCGATTCCCTTCTTTCCCGTTGCCCCAAGTGGACGCAAATACGAATTAGCACGTCTCGTCATCGGCTTACTCCCCTCCAGCACCCAAAAGCTCCAATGTCCCCGACCACCAATCCCCGTTACGAATCTTCCCGGTCGTCATTCATCAGATAACTACTTATCGTGGTATTCGGGCAGAACCTTAAGCGGCCATTTCCGACGCATGGCAATCACAAATTTGCCCGAGCGGCGCCGCTTTTCCCAGAACGACTACGTTAACCACGTGAGCTCATCAAACAACCCACACGACCTCCGTACAGAGTCAGACTCCATGGGCACGATAGGCGTCCCCGCCGAAAAGTATTGGGGGGCCCAGACCGAAAGGTCTTTACATCATTTCCCCTTCAGTAACGACCTAATGCCTGAAGCGGTAATCAAGGCATTCGGCGAATTGAAAAAAGCCGCCGCTCTAGCAAACTGCGAGCTGGGCATGCTCAGCCAGGAGCTCTGTAACCTGATCGTCCAAGCCGCTCAGGAAGTGGCAGCCGGGAAGCTCATGGACCATTTCCCGCTTAGGGTCTGGCAAACCGGCAGCGGCACGCAATCCAACATGAACGTAAACGAAGTGATCTCCAACCGAGCAATCGAGCTCTCCGGGGGAACGATGGGGTCCAAGAGCCCGGTACACCCCAACGACCACGTCAACATGTCGCAGTCTTCCAACGACACCTTTCCTACGGCGATGTATGTTGCCGCCACCATTTCCGTCACGACAAAGCTCCTACCGTCACTTGCTCGACTCAGGGACTCGCTCGCAGCAAAGCAGGCCGAATTCACCTCGATCGTGAAGATTGGAAGGACCCACCTACAAGACGCGGTACCGCTCACACTGGGCCAGGAGTTTTCGGGCTACGTAGCCCAAGTCGATGCCGCCATAGAACGGGTGAACTCGATCTTGCCGGGCCTGCGGGAACTGGCAATCGGAGGCACAGCCGTCGGCACCGGACTAAACGCCCACCCAGAGTTCGATTCCCGAGTGTGCGGACACCTGACTTCTCAAACTGGAACGGAGTTCATTCCGGCGCCCAACAAGTTCGCGTCGCTTGCCGCGCACGATGCCTTGGTCATGGCCAGTGGAGCGATTAAGACGGCGGCAGTCTCATTGATGAAAATAGCCAACGACATCCGTTGGCTCGGCTCGGGTCCACGGTGTGGGATCGGCGAGTTGGTTCTCCCTGAAAATGAGCCGGGATCATCGATAATGCCGGGCAAGATCAACCCAACTCAATCCGAGTCGATGACTATGGTCTGTGTCCAAGTCTTGGGAAATGACGCCGCAATCGGGTTCGCCGGTTCCCAAGGGAATTTCGAGCTAAACGTCTTCAAGCCAGTAATGATCTTCAACTTCCTCCACTCGGTCGAGTTGATCTCCGGAACTTGTAATGCCTTTGCCGAGTTCTGTGTGGACGGAATTCAAGCGAACGAACGCCGTATAGCTGAGCTTTTGGACCAGTCCCTCATGCTGGTTACGGCATTGTCTCCCCATATCGGCTACGACAAGGCATCAGAAATTGCTCACAAAGCGCTCCATGAGGGCACGACACTCAAAGAAGCCACTCTCGCATTGGGATACCTCTCCGAAGACGATTTCAACAAGTACGTCCGCCCAGAAGAGATGGTCGGGTAAACCTCCTGGGTTGCTCTCGGGTGGGGATACTCTCTCTGCGGTCGACGCCCTCGGCCACTTCGGGTCGAGAGCTACTCTTGGGCGCACACAGAAGCCACTAAGTCACCCGAGGCAGCCGAGGTAGCCTAAGGAACGGACGAGGTCGTAGCGCCGGAAGTACCAGGAGATTCGCCGGGGATCGTGCTCGTCGTGGTCGATTCCCCCTGGGATTCTCCGATTATTGTGCTGGTCGTCGTCGAGAGCGACTGGTTTGGGGAAGTTTCGGCAATCGCAGATTGCCCTGACGAACTCGAGTTGCTTCCGGCTTGCCTTGCCAATTGAGCAATATAGGTGAGTACCGGCGGAGCAACGATTGCGGCAGCGGCAATGCTCGCAGAATCCGGAATCTTTCTACCGTCTTGGGTTTGAATGAAATTAGCCGGAAAGTGAACGCCGTCACTGCTCCGGATTTGAGTTCCCTGCATTGTCGAGACGAATGTCCCGCCAGGATCTACTTGCTTGTTTAAGTCATAGACGCTCGCAACCCCAGGGAAGCCTGCCGCAACCTTTCTGACAATTGCATTCCACTCGTCGACTCTTTGCATCTGAAGCTCCGGGTATGCAACTCCAGTTGTCGGGTCAGGAGTCTCCAGGTAAGGCATCGTCATCAAGACAACCTTTGCCCCTCCAGATGAGGCAATCGTGATCGCCTGCTTTAGCTGACCCTGCAGATAGTTGTCATACGACGGGTCGCCAATGTGGGTAAGGGTCCCATTCAAGTACTTGTCGGTAATCTCCCAACGACCCAATAGGATCCCCACGATTACAGGCCGCACCGTGTTCACGTCGTTTTGCCACGTTTGAGCCCAGGTGGCGCACTGGGGAATCAACCCATCCGGATTTCCATTGAGAATGACCTGAAGATTGGGTGGCGGAGCAATTCCGCATCCAATTGTCGCGTCGTCCACCACGTTCAGGTTGTACTGACTCTCGATTTGCGAGACGGCAAGCTCGACTCCCAAGCTCCAAGCGAGCGAATCGCCCTCTATAAGCACCTTCGCCGCAGCCCCAGTTGGGCTTGGAGGCGCTATGGCGTTGCTTCCGGAGGGCTTTGGGATGTGAATCTGGAGAGCCGGTGCGGCCGTTGATGCTATGACAGCGGCGATCGTGGCTATAGCCGTGGCAGGAACCACGGCCAACGTCTTGAACTTCGGGAGCGACATGTGCCGGATCGGCTGCTCGACGAAGTGGAAGGAAAGTACGGCTGCCACGATGGTTACGCTCAAACGGAGGGCGTCCAAAGGCAACCCGTTCAAATGAGTCTGACCAGGGTTCAAGAATACGATTGCCGGCCAGTGATATAAGTAGAGTCCGTAGGAAATCCGACCCACGTATCGCAGAGCTTTATGCGACAAGAAGCGCGAGACAGCGGATTCCGGCCTCGTGAGTACGCCGATCAGTACCGCCGAAGTCGAGATACCCACCAGGGCGAACCCACCCCTATAAAGGAGGCTCGACTCTCCGGTCAGAGTGATCCACAAGACAACCACGGCAACAACGCCCAGATACGGAAGGATTGGAATCACCGCCTTGGCGGCTCTGCTTTGCAACCAATGGTGGCTCGGCCTGAACAAGGCCAAAAGCGCTCCGATCAGGATGACCTGCGCGTGTGTGTCAGTTCCGTAATAAAGGCGGGATAGGTTTGCCGTAGGGCTATAAAGCACGGCCATCCACACTGTGGACGATACCGCCAGGACCGCTGCGAGCAGAGCAAACCATTTCCTGCCCGAATTGAGGATTCTTCTCCTGATCTCCAGGGACATCTCTTCATCGGTTAGAGCTACAGCGCTTGGACTCGCTCCCCCGGCCACCGAAACACCGCCATTCCCCGGATCGGAAGGCAACGGTCCCCCCAAGGATCTCGGCAAATGGCCGGAAACCCCATTCCGAGTAGAGCGCAATTCGAGGTATTTGGGAACGACGCCTGTCCCATAGCCTTCCAAATAAGGAAGCTCTCGCGCTCCTTCTCGCTCCCATGGTGCCAACGGAATGGATGCAGCCGCTTCCTCGAAATCCTCCTCGCTGACCCATTCCTCGGCGGCTACTTCGGGAATCGCCTCAAGCTCATCGTAATCCCGCCAAAAGCCCATGAACCGGCCTTGCTTTGCGTTTTCCTCAGACACGACAGGCAACGCCCTCTTGTGGCGAGAGCGATACGACCAGAGGGAAACTACAGCGGCAAACACGCCGAGGGTGATCAAGGGCCAGACAATATAGAACTGCTCTTCAACCGCTAAAGACCAGGTGTGCAGCAACGGAGAGGGGGGACCGAAGTGGATGAAATAGTTCTGGTTGGTGAGGATGAATCGCCAGTTCGCGACGTAAAACAGCGTTGAAAGGGCATCACCCCGAATCGTCGCCAATCGATCGATAGGTGCCCATAGCCACGAATAGAGAGCCGTGCCAAGCAATGTGATCACCAATGCCGGAAGAAGCCTTCTGGCGCGCCTTCCCCAGAAGCCCTTCAGAGAGATTTCCCCGGTCCTGTCCAGTTCGCTGATCAGCAGCGATGTAATCAGATAGCCCGAGAGAACGAAGAATACGTCTACGCCGAGAAGACCACCTGGAAGCCAGCTGTTATTGAGGTGATAGATGATGACCGCTGCGACAGCGAAAGCACGAATTCCGTCTAGTGCGGGAACATAGGAAATGGAGCCCCGATGGGTATCCGGGCGCCCCGGCTTGCTCCCCGCAGATCCCGAGTCAGCTTGTCCCGAATCTCCCGGGACCTCGCGCTCAAGCAAGCCGGGGCCGGCAGGACTAGCTCTCAATGACACATCAATAGCATAAGGGAATCAGAGAACCCGCTGGAAGCGCTGGCCCGGCTACTTTGAGCGGGCTACGGACTCCGCAGGGAAATCCCTCGGAAACACATGCCAAAAGCTATGGCCAAACTGGAGCCGATCCCGTAGATTCGTCGAAATGCACTTCAATTCAACTGGAAATATCACATTCAAAGTTATTTCGGTTGCACTGGCGGGAATTGGTCTTTCAGTGCTGCCGGGTTGTTCAAGCAGCCCTTCAAAGTCGGCCGGGTCGTCGACAACGTCTTCTACTGCCGCCCCAACTCAAGCCATCAATGCAAAGTTCGTGGTTCAATGCTCGACTCAGGGTCTGTCGATCCCTGCCCAGCCAGTTAACGTCACAGTCTCCGGAACCGCACCCGCTTCGGTTAGACCAGGACAGACATTTACCATCAGCAACTCCAAGGCAATACTGGAGTTCCCTGTCTCCACCGTAAACCTACTTACTCAGCTCCTCAAGGCCACCAGTGTCCAGGGCTCGATTACAAGCTTTCCAATCACCTGGACCAATGTCAGTCCCTCCACAATCAACGCCGCAGCGACTCCCCTCCCGTTCGGGCCGGTTAATGTAACGACTGGACAGACGGTTTCTCTTCCAGCGCCTGCCACTGGAAGCATTGCGACCCTCGGACCATTCACGGCCGGCTCCAATGGATCGGTAGTCGCAACGGCTGGTAATGCAGTCGCCACTCTCACAATCATCACTGCAACGGGTCCTTCGAGCACGCCACTCACCGAGGATTGCGCTGTTGCCAGCCCAGCCCCCAATTTAGCTACCATTCCGATTCACTGATATCGGAAAAACACCGTATTCGGCTGGAGTTACGCTCAGGCAATTGTTGCTGACGATCAATAGTGTCTCGGACACGCCGAGAGCGCCGGTTACTGCAACAACGACGCCAGAACGTTGATCATCATTCCAAGGATCATCGCTCCAAAGAAATAGCTCAGCAGCGCATGCCCAAGGATGGACTTGCGAATGGCTCGGTCACCAATATTCGTGTCCGAGACCTGGAAGGTCATTCCGATCGTGAATGCAAGGTATGCGAAGTCGACAAAGGATGGGTCTTCCTTCTGGTTGAACTCGATGCCCGTTCCCCCTGCGGAGTAGTACCGCCTGGCGTAGTGGAGCGTAAAAATTGTGTGGACCGATGACCATGCCGTCGCGACACTGACCAACGCGAGGCTGATAGTCGCCAGCTTGACCATTCCGTGGGCACTGGCAGACTTAGATAACTCAAAACCCACAGCTATCATGCTGACTGCACCGGCAGTCAGCACCACCGCGTCGCTCGTGCCAAGCGACGGATCCTCTTGTTTTGCGTGCTCCCTCGTCCCAGCCGGATCCATCCGCAGAAGCCTTGGCCACAGCATCCCCAAGAATGCCCCGCACGCCACTATCCATCCGATCAGGACGGCCGATTGCCATGGGATGAACAGCGCCGTTGCCGATCCCATAAGCAAGCCGGAAAGAGCGCAGAGCGCAAGCCTCGTCGGCCTCCGGTGATAGAAGTGCGAAATGAACTGAGTGGTTTGCAGACTCTCAGCCTACAAGCTCTGCCCAGACTCTTTCGGTTGCCCCTGGGGCATCCAGTGCTCTACGCATCTCCAGCACTTCCATCATAGTTACCGCTGGAGCGTCGTTAGCATCAGCTACGGTCATGGAGGCGCCTGCAGCAACCAGCGATCTAGCTAGCCTGGGAGGAAGCGCATGCCTAATCGTCCCCCCGCATTCGGGACACGGCAGTTCGTACTCGCACCGATCGTCCCAGCTTCGCTTGATCACGGTTACGTTGTCGCAAGATGTCTCCACTTCCCCACATCTCGTACATATTGACCGGACCATGTTCATGTCAATCTGATCGACCAAAAACCAGACATTTCTTAAGTGACTTCTGCCCCATTTTTACTCAGCGTGGTCAGAGGGCGCCGCCAATCGGGAATTTCAGGCGGGTAGTTACTTGAGCGCCATTTTTGCAGCGTATGCGAACGGAGTGCAGCACACGATCATCAAGGCAACCCTCAGGACTATGGGCGCACCCGTCGAGCCAAATACTGCCTGATTGAACGTCTCAACCGGTGCATTCGGGAGCGCACCCGAACTTGATAACACGTTAGGCAGAAAGCTACCTGCAATTAGCCCGGCCATAGCCGACAGTGGTGCCACGAGAAACGGGCCGGTCGCACCAATTGCCACTGCCGCGACTCCGAGCCCGAGAACGAGTGCGCCGGAGGCAATTCCCTTCGGCTCATAGGCGTAGGCAAGAACGCCGAACACTGCCAAAACGGCTCCCAGAAGAACTCGCACGCGAGCTGCACTCTTCGCAACGAAGATCAGGAACAAAGCAGTAAATCCTGGTATCGCCAGCGCCACCAGAACCGAGATGGCCTGTACGACCCGCTTGGGTGCCCCATTCTGCGCCGACGCCGAAACAATCTTGTTCGCAACGCTGCCGACTATCGACTGGGCTGCATTGGTCAGGGAGACGGTTGCGCCATAGACGAATTGAAGATGCGTAAGCGCGACCACCAACCCGACGACAGCTCCACCGATGATCCAAACCCGTCCCTTCACGATGCCAGACTACCGCTCCCCCAATTCGATCGTTATTCATTGCATGATTCCGGCCCTGGTTTATCCGATACGTTGCACTTACGTTGCGCTCGCAAATGTCGGTTGATGATCCACTTCAACTTTGCCTCGCTTTCACGGATAATGGACCCGTGCCGGATGAACTATCAATTTGCTCGTTCGAGTTGCCCAATTAGCGATCCGTACGGATGTCCTCGTCGAATTTCTACCAACGCCTAGGTGTCAGTCCATACGCCTCAACCGAAGAGATAAAGGTGGCCTTTCGGAAGAAGGCTCCTTCACTTCACCCGGACACAGCCGGGCCGGAACTGGCATGGGCCTTCCGAGATCTGCGAGAAGCATATGAGACCTTGGTGGACCTAAATCGGCGTGGTGCCTACGATCTGTCGATCGGATTCGCGATTCGACGAGACCCCGAAGGACGACCTCAACATTCAACCTCCTCCGACTCAGTCTCTTCCCTGCCGCCCCAATCCCGCAGAGCATCCCGCGATGTACCCTCGGGCCGGAATGGATATTCTCCAGCAGACATAATCCTTCAGAACATGAAACCCAATTCCCGGAAGGGGTATTGGGAACAACCGCTCCCTCAATTGCTGGCCGGCTTGGTCGTAGGGATATTTGGAGGCGTATTGTTTCCGGTCCCGCTTATCGTCATTCGTTTCATCTCGGTTCGAATGCGGATCGCCACCAAAATCACATCTGCCTTTGAGGTTCTCGGATTAATACTCGGCACGGGTCTGGTCGCCACTTACCCCTGGATTGACTTCCTTTCGGGACCTTACGGTTGGTTTCCCCAGTTCCCCCATCGCGTTCTGTAATAAGAGGAAGTCACCTAAATTGACCAGCGTTGTCTCCGCCACACACGTGGAATTCGGCTCCCCAAAGAATCATGGGGCATTCGACTGGCGGGAAATTCACCGGCTATCCGTTTATTCCGACCAAATTACTCGTAGCGCCGAATTATTCGCAGCGCCAGCGATGTCGCGCACAAGATTGTTATCTACTACGATGAACCGAAGTTTCGGGCTGTGGCGCAGCTTGGTTAGCGCGCTTGACTGGGGGTCAAGAGGTCGGGAGTTCAAATCTCCCCAGCCCGACCAGGTCAGAGGCGGTTCTAGAACCGGCTCCGAAGTGGCCGAAGGCCCATTTGTCAACGCTTTGTCAACAGAATGCTGCTGCCTTGTGTGTACAGTCCTGGCG
>DAIDIS010000253.1 GCA_027451785.1 Acidimicrobiales bacterium | reverse complement strand
CGAGCCTGCGGGCGAGGTAACAGTGATCGAAGTGGCTGTGTCGTTGGTGATTGTTCCGGCAGAAGAACCGAAGTTGACCGACGTTGCACCCGAGAGGTTCGTGCCTGTCAGCGTGACCGAAGTTCCACCGGCCTGTGGGCCGCTGGATGGGCTGATGGCGCTCAAAGTCGGGGCAGGAACAGAGGTAAAGCTGTATGTGTCGGCAGATGACGTGCTGCTCTGACCACCCAACCCTGTAACGATTACGTCGACCGTTCCAAGAACCGGCGATGCGGGAACTGTTGCGGTGATCTCCGTATTGGAGATCACCGTGTAGTTGGGAGACGATACCGGGTTCTTGGTAGACGGGTTCGTACCGAAATCAACCTCACTGGCATTGAAGAAGTTCTGACCGGTAATCGTTACCGTGTTGCCGCCGGACTGGGGACCCGAATTCGGGGTAACCGAAGACACGACCGGAGGAGATACGTAGGTATAGAGATCATTGAGTGTCGTAGCACTCGTCCCTACTGCGTTCTGGACGGTGACGTCCACCATTTCGTTTGGTGTTCCCGGAGGAACAATCGGGACTTCAATTGCCTGGTCTGACAAAACGCTGAACTGTGCGGATACGGTTCCTATATACACTGCGGTCGCGCCTGTGAAGTTGCTCCCTCCGACCAGAAGCCCGTTACCACCGGCCGTCGGACCAGTACTCGGATTGACCTGGTTAACTACCGGCGGCGAGGTTGGGTTCGCAACATATTGGAATTCAGAGCTTGTCGATGTTGCACTCGTACCTGCCGGGTTTGTAACTGTGATCTGGACGATCGAGAGTGTCGAGCTTGGGGGGCTGACTGCAAACAATATGCCGTCATTTTGCACGCTGAACGAAACGGCTGGAACGCTCCCGAACATGACTGAGGTTGTGCCCGTGAATCCCGAGCCCTGCAGAATGACAGGAGAGTTACCGGCCTGCGCCCCCGTCTTTGGATTCACGCTCTGGATTGAAGGTACTTGAGCTGTCGTCAGGTATTGGAACTGATCAAGAGCAATGACTGGGGTGGTACCACCAGGAGTTGTGACGGTTATGTCGACGGTGGTGTTCGGCGTTCCAGCTGGGCTGATTACGGTGATTGAAGAATTCGTATCCGACACGATCGTCGCGGGATTAGTTCCGAAGAGAACCTGAGTTGCCCCGGCCAGGTTCGAGCCGGTGATCACTACAGTTTCGCCACCGCTTTCGAGTCCGGTATACGGAACAACCTGAGCGGTGATCGCAGGAGGAGCGGAAATGTACTTGAACTGGTCAGCCGAGGAGGTAAGTGACGATATTCCGTCAACAGTGACTACGACATCGACGACACCCAACCCGCCCGGACTTGTGGCCATAAGTGAGGTAGGCGACATCACTTGCACGTTGGTAGCTGGAGACCCTCCAAAAGTTACTCCTAGCCCAGTCCCGAAAGTCGGAAACCCTGAACCTGTAACCGTAACAACCGTCCCACCCGCCGATGGTCCACTTGTCACCGATAGCGAGGAAACGGTCGGGGCTCCCAGGTAGCTGTAGGCATTGGAGGACGAAGCAGCACTAGTAGTCCCGCCTACAGTTGCCGTCACGTTCACCGAGGTGCCGACCGTACCCAACGGTGCCACAACCGTGCAGGAGGTCGAAGAACACGATTCGATCTGAGCGGACGCATTTCCAAAGTCGATCGTCGTTGAAGTTGCAGAGAAGCCGGTTCCGGCGACCATTACCGTGTTGCCACCCAGCGCAGCTCCCGAGGAAGGAGTGACTGAGGTTACGGTCGGCGTGCTGGCTGAGTAGGTAAATGACGTCGTGCCGGAGATTCCCGAGGCATCAACCACCGAAACATTTGCTGAAGCAGCTAGGGCTGCTCCAGGGGAGGTTGCAGTACAGGTGGTGGACGAAGAGCACGAGACGTTGGTTGCTTCGTTTGAACCGAATAGGACGTACGTCGAGCCGGCCGCCGTCGAAAAGCCGCTCCCGCTGATTGTTACCTGCGTTCCGCCGGCCACTGGTCCCGACGTAGGAGAGATCGAGCTGATAGAGGGAGTTGCCGGAAGTGTTCCAACCGTAAACGATGAACCGCTGGATACAGCGCTGGTCCCAGAAGGAGTAGTTACGGACACTTGGACCGTCCCCGAGACGCCGCTGGGAACTGTCGCAGTTACCTCAGAATTGGAAACTGCGTTGAAAGTGGTAGCGGACACGGAGCCGAAATTCACAGTATTTGCCAACAGGAGGTTAGAACCGAATATGTCGACGCTACCCGCCACGGCTGCCTGAGAAGGACCCACCAAAGATACAGTCGGTGCCGGAACGCTGAATGTGTACTTGTCAGAGGATGACGCAGCAGACGCGTTACCGCCTGCTAAGGCAATTACGTCAACGGTCGAAGAGTTATACGAGTTCGAAGGAGGAGCGGTCGTCGTACAAGACGTCGCCGATGCACAGGTAGTGGCAGAGCCGAGTCCGTTGGAACCGAAGACAAAAGATGTCGAGCCAGGAATGAATCCTGTCCCTGAGATGGTGACGGAATTGCCCCCGCTCGAATTGCCCGATGTTGGTGTGACCGAAGAGACCGTAGGACCCGTGGTTCCCTGTATCCCAATCGAAACGAGTGTCGGGCTGGCTCCCAAAGGCGAACAAACGGCATTGAGGTTATATCCGGTACCCACATGGAGGGTCAGTGAAGCATCGGCGGCCCCAGGAACGACTGTGACAACACCGGAGCTTCCGGCGGTGAATGGCCCGACCGTCATGGGAGTGGACGGTACAAGCATGGTCAAGGATTTTCCGGGGGTAATAGTCTCTGAAGTAAATGCCATCCCAGCGCCGACAACGTTATCGACCTGCGGTGTGGCATTTGCCGAGTCGAGGTCAAAGACGGAGGCACTGCCCGATATCGAGGCGGAGGCTCCGCCGGTCAATAGTCCCAAGCTGGACGTTACCGACCCGGGAATGGACAGCGAAACCTGAGCATTGGTCAGGTTGTAAGTCCCACCGGGCGAAACCGAAACCGGGGCCGTTCCGTTCATGCCCATCTGAATTTGAGCCGGGATGTTAAAGGAAAGGAGGCTGATCGTGCACTGGTAGACGATGTTCACCGATATCTGCTGCGTTCCAGTTGCAGCGGCTGCACTGCTCTCTGGAAGGCTGAGGCCCGAGATCCCGGCTACGGCGGTTACTACGACAACCACTTTCGCCATCCAGGACTTCAACCTAGAGAGTTTCTCCCAGCTAGACATTCAATGCCCACCTTCCGAAGTGCTAAATGGCGCGAACGAACAAAAATTTGAAGTTCACGCACCTACCCAGCGTGAAATCTGCTTCACATTAGCGACGGTGTCAATACCTAATGGTGACTGAACTAAGGTTCAACCAACATTTCATCGTGGGTGAGATTGGGCCCGGATGGCCGGACCCAATCTCTAGAAAATCAGGTACCGACGGTCCAAGAGGAGAGATACTCCTCTTGAGCAGGAGTCAGTCGATCGATATCGACGTTCATGGTCTCGAGCTTCAATCTCGCGATCTCGCTATCGATTTCTTTTGGAACGTTGTATACCTTTGGCTCAAGCGACCCAGCATTCTTTGCAACCCATTCGGCTGCTAAGGCTTGGTTTGCAAAGCTCATGTCCATAACAGCGGCCGGATGTCCCTCGGCTGCGGCCAAGTTCACGAGACGTCCCTCGGCTATAACCATGATCCGTTTGCCATTTACGACGTACTCCTGAACGAACGGCCTGACTTCCCTCTGGCGTCCTTCTGCCATCTCCGAGAGGGTGGTGATGTCGATCTCAATGTCGAAGTGGCCGGAGTTCGCCAGGATTGCACCATCCTTCATCAATCTAAAGAACTCACCACGTAGAACGTCTCGGTTTCCCGTGACAGTGATGAAGATATCGCCCTCGGCTGCCGCAATTTCCATCGGCTCAACCCGGAATCCGTCCATGACGGCCTCAAGAGCACGTAATGGATCGATCTCGGTGACAACAACCTGTGCCCCCATGCCACGTGCGCGGCTGGCGACTCCCTTCCCGCAATAGCCGTATCCTGCAACCACTAGGACCTTTCCTGCCAGGAGCACGTTGGTTGCCCTGATAACACCGTCCAGCGTGGACTGACCGGTGCCATAGCGGTTGTCGAACATGTGCTTGGTATCAGCGTCGTTGACTGCGACGATTGGAAACTTGAGCGCCCGCTCGGCTTCCATAGCCTTGAGTCTAATTACGCCGGTTGTTGTCTCCTCTGTGCCGGCGAGAACTTGCGATACCTGGTCTGGACGCTCGGAATGAAGACGTGAGACCAAGTCACAACCATCGTCCATGGTCATCTTCGGAAACTTATCCAGGACCGCGTCGATGTGTGAGTAGTAAACCTCGGCGCTCTCACCCTTAATGGCAAAGGTTGGTATACCTTCGTGTTCGACCAAAGACGCAGCAACATCGTCTTGCGTGGAAAGGGGATTTGAAGCGCAGGCATAAACATCTGCGCCACCCGCCTTGAGAGTCCGCAACAAGTTTGCCGTTTCGGTAGTCACATGAAGACAAGCCGCAACAGATATCCCTTGCAGTGGCTTTTCCTTGGAGAATCGCTCCCTGATGGAGGCAAGGACACCCATCGTCGTATCGGCCCATGCAATCCTCTGGCGCCCCAATTCGGCGAGTTTGGCGTCAGCTATATCGAAATCCACAACAACCGTCCTTGCAATCAGTTTCTTATTGGTTAGTTTCGAGGTCCCGCTACTTCCCCTGGGAGCCCGAAAGGCGCGTTGCGGTGAGAGAACCTCACCGTTACAGCTGGGCCCTTAGTGCTTCCGCTGAATCATAGTGTTCTGGACTGCATGCTGATCCAATCAGCCCCGGAGCCGCTCTTTCATCTCGTCGAGGATAGGGATAGGTCCTGGGTCGATGCCGGCCTGGAATGCCATGAACAAAGAGACAAAGTCGCCGAACATCATCAAGTCAAAAAGCTGCGCCAGCTCTCCGTCACCTTCGGCCTTGATCTCAACGATTCCGGAAACGACTTCGTTCATCATTTCAGTGACGATTTCGATTCTCCTTGAGACCTGCGGATGTTCCTCGTCGTGCCGCAGGTTCACCAGAGTGATCGCCTGACGGGTCAAATCTCCATGCTGACCCCATCCCGCCAGTTCGTTATGGCAGATCTCGGGAATGCTTCCCCAGTATGCAGGACACTTGGCATTCTCGTTGATTTGGTTCTTCCACCTGAGCGCTGCCGCGGCCCCAATATCCTCCGGGCCATAAATCAAGGGAATCGTCCGGCCGATAACCTCGGCAACCTTCGCCGCCGGGCCACTTTCATCCGAGAGGATGTCCCGGCGCTTTCCCAGCAACTTTATCGTCTCTTCAATCCAAGCCGACGCCCCCGGAAACAGACCAACCTTTTCGAGAATCAAGAGAGCTGGCACCGTCATAGCCCCGATTCCTGCCCTGGGCTGCGGGATTCCAGACGGAAGGGCGATTACGGTTTCTCCCCAGGAACCAACCAATTCAGCCATCGCTCCACCGGAAGTTATAGCGACAATTGAAGCTCCGTCTTCGTGGGCCTCTGAAACCGCTTCGAGCGTCTCTTCCGTGTTTCCCGAAAACGAGATCGCTATTACGAGCGAGCCTTCGCCTACGAAGGCCGGAAGCCCATAAGACTTCACCGTATGGAGTGGGACAGCCATGAATGGGGAGGCTGTGGCCTGGAGCACGTCGCCCACCATCCCACTTCCCCCCATGCCGACAATCACTACGTTCTCGATACCGTCGTGCGCCGGCAACCCCTCTGCCTGTTCCGCAATCTTCGCTGCGCTTTCCAGCTGCTCGGGCAGGCCGAAGGTGGCCTCGAACATCCGGAGTGAGTCTGTCCTGCTGCCGGTCACCTAATTTCCCCCTTGAGTTCTACCTGATGACTGAGAAGCCTTCGCAAGGAGGCGCTCGCTCTCGCCAACGCTTACGATTTCGGATTCGTCCACGAGCATGACAGGTATTCCTGACTCAATCCTGTAGAGCCTCCGCAACCTGGGATTGAGTAGAACCTCTTCGCCCTCCACGTATACGAGAGGGCCCTTGTCGTCAGGACAGGCAAGAACTTCCACCAGAAGGGGATCTAAGGGCATCCGACCATTAAATACCGGATTTGGATCGCTCACTCGGAGAATAGGCTCGAAATTAATGCGACCTTCTCGTCGCATTGGCTGCGGTCTGCAGCTTCAGCATTCAACCTCAGCAGGGGTTCCGTGTTGGAAGGCCGAAGATTGAACCACCACTGACCGAAATCTGCGGTGAGTCCATCCAAGCGGTCGTGGGATACTAGGCCCTCCTGAGCAAGCGCCCAATTCTCAACTTTATCGATTGCCGCATTCGGGTTAGGAACTTCAGTGTTTATCTCGCCCGATGCCACATATCGCTCGAATGGCTTGCGGAGCTCAGAAAGAGGCTTACCCGAAACCGCGATCATCTCCAGAACCACGAGCGCCGCGATCAGGCCAGAGTCGGCTCTGTAGTTCTCCTTGAAGTAATAATGTCCGGAGTGCTCCCCTCCGAAAACTGCTCCCGTCTCAGCCATAAGCTTCTTGATGAATGAGTGCCCCACCCTGGTTCGTATGCCGTTGCCACCATTTTCCTCGATGACCTCCCGGACAGTCTTAGAGCAGATCAGGTTGTAGAGCACCGTAGATCCGGGGTGCTTTTCAAGAATTGACTTTGCGACCATTGCCGTAGTCAACGAACCATCCAACGGAACGCCCAACTCGTCAACCAGAAACACTCGGTCGGCGTCTCCGTCGAATGCCAATCCAACGTCCGCGCCTCGCTCCACCACAGTCTTTATCAACATCTCCAAGTTTTCGGGCTGAATCGGATCCGCCGGGTGATTCGGGAAGTTCCCATCGAGCTCCGGAAAAATGATCGTAAGCTCGCAATCAATTTTCTCGAAAACCTTCGGGACCACCAGTCCGCCCATTCCATTGGCCGTGTCTGCTACCACCTTCAAACCGTTTAAGGTTTCCACCTCGACGAACGACCTGACGTGGCTGGCGAATTGCTCCAGTACGTCGGCCGATTCGACGTTTCCAGCAGAACCCTTGGCGTTTACGCCCTCCGAAACCTTCCCGGCTGACAAATAATCGGCGGCGTAATTCTTGATCGCACGCAGTCCGCTCTCCTCGCCGATTGGCCGAGCACCTGACAAGCACATCTTGATGCCGTTGTACTTAGCTGGATTGTGCGATGCGGTAAACATTGCCGCCGGTGCGTCGAAACTTCCGGAGGCAAAGTAAGCCATATCGGTTGACGCTAGGCCCAGTTCGACAACATCAAGCCCCAGACCGGTTACGCCCCTGATCAGCGCTGCCTGCAACGAAACACCAGACTCGCGCATATCCCTCGCCACAAGTACTCTGTTCGACCTTCCCTCTTGAAGGACCAATTTCGCAAAGCCAAACCCGATCGCTTCGGCCAGCTCCTCGGAGAACTGCTCTGGGACAACACCCCTGATGTCGTAGGCCTTGAATATCGCATTCAGGAGGCTTTCGGGTGAGGTGGGTGAGGATTCATTAGTAGTCATGCAGGCCAGAGCCTATATGACCTTTTCGCGGACGACTAAGCCCGTCCGAAGGTACGTAGTCTGCCGGGCAGGGAAGAGACTGAACTTGCGAAGTCGCTATTCTGCCGCCTAAGCCAAGCCACAATAACGGACCCGACAAGGACTACGAGCGTAACTAGGGTCATGGCATCACCAAGGAGGTCAATTCCCGCTGGGCCATATACTAGATCTACGTGCTTCGACGTCGGTACAACGATCATGAGGTTGGGCGTAGCTCGGAAGGGCCCTTTCGCCCCCGACGCATGCCAATCCGGGAAGTAGGAGATCCTCACAAGGACGGGAACTCCCGTTCGACTGACATCGAAGCTGATCGACGAATTCGTTTGGCGGATATTGCTGACTTTTACTGGCGGGAGTCCCCTCGCTGGAAGGTTTCCCAAGTTGGGAGCTATGTCCTGTCCAGCTAATTTAACGTGCGGCCACGATCGCAATCCGGCATCAGTTAAGAAAACCGGAAAGGCGGCGGGGTCCTGGTACCAGTCAACCGCCATAGATTGCCAGCTTGCTTGAGAAAAGTTCTTTTGAACCACAAGCGGTTCGTTCGAAAGCGGTACAACCGGCGTCGAGGACTTGATCAGGTAGAAGTGCCAAGTCCGCTCAAGGTTGCTCCCGTCGTAGGTAAATGACCAGGGACCGGATGTTCCCAGCGGAACCAGCGTCGGATCTAGGTCGGCTTGTTCGACCACGGCGGGCGAAAATGCCATGAAGTACTTAACGCCCAGCATCTGTAGATGCTGGATTCCTAGAGGTACGTCCAGCCCAGCGTATGGGAGCCCCGCCATTGCATCCGAAGGTCCGGTAGAAAGTTCCGACTGATTCAGGAAATGATACGGCGTTGTGGCAGACGATTCGAAGAGGAGACCTTCCATTGAGTCGACGCAACCATTTGTCCAGTAGGGCAGGAGCATCAGAGCTTCCGGCGTACCGAAGCGGTTTTGCTGAGCTTCGTATTCCCACATTGCCCGGCCGCAGCCATTTTGGCGGGCGAATCCCCACATTGTGTCGACGATCGAGTGGTACTCGGGCCAGGAGGCCTTCGCCTGATAGCCGGAAAGGTTCCAGTCCACCCAGCCCGGGATGAAGCTCGACTTCGTAGTCGGCTTTTCAAGGTGCTTTGCCAAGCTTTGCGGGAGAAGACCCAGCGGAAGTGACACGTAAACCAGGCATGTGATCACACCCACAATCGGTAGAGCAACACTGCCCGGATTCCAGCGCCGATCCGGGTATCGATCCAAGGACGGCTCTTCGCCCCGGTCGGCCGTCCACCACCAAGCAACGTAACGCCCGACCCTGCTTCGCCTCCAGAGCCAAGCCACCATATACCCTGCCTCACCTACACCAATAGCGGCCAACAGATAGACCGAGATGAACCAGAAAGGAAGCGCGCGAGCGTTATATACGGCGCTCTGAGGGGCAAAAATGAAAGCCAGGGCACTCAAAATCGCGGTCAAGAACAAGACAACCCCGACCTTGTGAGCCGATTTGTAAGGCGCGTTGGGCCAGAGACTCAGGACGACTGAGACCACCGCACCGAAAAGGGCCATCCATAGGAATGGCGTCAATTCGCTATGAGAGGGATAGAAGCCGTACATCAACGTTTTGGCGTTTGCCTCTCCGGGAAAGAGGCTCGATACGAAGGTCCTAACCTGCTGCCAACCCATCGAAGACGAGTACTTGTTATATGCGACGAACGGAAGCAACCAGAAGGCTGCCAGCCCAACAGTTGTCACCCCGGCCACCGCGGCCCATCGCAGGGAGCGCCAGCTGAAATTCAGCATCAACAGAAGCCCCGCAGCTATCGCCAAGAAGAAGAAGGGCAGAACGTGGCAAAGGAGGACACATACAGCAAGCACTGCGACCAACACAGCATGCTTCCTAGGAATCAATCCCCTTGCAATCAGCCCGATGGCAACGAGGGCCAAGGCGAGGCTGAGTGCAAATGAGTACTCGCCGGCCATGGTCGAGGCGATATTGCCTCCGTCGATGGTGAATGACTGCTCGAAAACGAACGGCACCGTACCCAGTGCCAAACATGCAGGCACCGGTCCCCTGGCCCCGGCGAGCTTCCCCAAGGCCCATCCCGCCACAGGCATTACAAGCAATCCAAGAACGGTGCCCAGCTTGAAAGCTACCGCGTACGAGAAGACATAACTGAAGATGACAATTATGAAGCTGGGAAGCGGGAAATAGAAGGTAAAGATCGGGTAACCGTCGTACCATTCGGGACTCCAGCCGGTGAGTCTCAGGTGAGGCAGCAGGTGGGCCTTCATGTAAGCAGGCAATGCGACGTGTGCCCCTGTGTCGCCCCCGGCCTCCAATGTTCCAGAGAACAATAGACTCGGGTGGAGCTGGAGAAATATAAAAATTACCGAGCCGGCAACAGCGATGAGTGTGGCCAAGCTACCCAAGCTGAATGAAGCCTGGAAACGGCCTAATGGTCCCGCTGGAAGTGGAGTCGGCACGATTCTTTCGGAGGAATCGCGTTCCGGCAAATTTGCGTTCGCTTCATCCTCGCCAGAGATTTCCGGTGTCTTCGAAGCCTCTAAGGTCTCCGGACTCTCCGCCTCATTGTTGGACGGCATCCCCGGGGTCTCGATATCAGAGCTCACTTCAATGCCTGCTTCCCGTGACGGCAACCAAGGTCGCGTCAATGCCCCACTATCGCTAGGGAGATAACGGCTATTCCATTGAAGGTCGCGTGGCTGATGATTCCGGCTCCCAACCTATTTAGTTTGAGTGCCATAAACGCCTGGATCGCCCCGAAAATAACGAGTCCGAGAAGCTGGATTGTTTCTGCGTGCAAGAGCCCGAATACCACTGCCGAGATGGCGATTCCACCGATTGGCCCAATGTAGGCATCGAGTGAGCGAAGCATAAGGCCCCGAAAGAACAGCTCTTCGACCAAAGGTGCACCAATCGCCACGAAAATCCCGATCAGCAGGAGGTTGAATCCTTGTGCCGAACCAACCAGCTCCCGAGCAGGTTTGGATAGCTTGGTGTCGAAATGCGGGTCATTCAATTGGAATGGAAGGTAGATCAACGGAAGTAAAACAATCTGAGAACCCAACCCAACGGCAACTCCCAGCGGCAAGTCGGTTTTCCAGCGAAACTTAAATCCGAAATCCCGGACGAGGCTACCGGTACCTCGTGAGTCCCGCTCGTGCATAACGGCCACCAAAAGACCGGCCCAGAGTCCCAACAAGCTCGCTATCGTTACCGGAGGGCTCAACGATGTTGCGCCTGCGAGCTTTCTTATAGAGCCATATTCCAGCTCGGCAGCAATAAACGTAAAGAGGCTGGAAAGGATAAACCCAGCGACGATTCCCAGGATGATCGATGTGACCTTGTACTTTACGGAGCGAGGGTCGGCTATCCCATTATCATCCAACGGATTGTTTTCTTCCGGCTCACCGGGTGATGGTTCCGCCATGGCGTTTGGACCCTCGTTCACTTCAACTAGATTAGGTGCTGGGCATGCTCTCTAGGACCACCTTCAGGCGACGACTTGCTGATTCAAGAGGGAATGGCCTGTCAACTGCGTAGGTTAAAGCCCCGTAGACTAATACGATAGAGGAATATGAGCATCCAGCCTCCGGATCCCCGGCCTGGGAAAGAACCCACATCAAAGCCTAGCGGCAGTGAGCAGAATTGGCTCCGGGCCCTTCTTCTTGCTGTTGCCGTAGT
>DAIDIS010000252.1 GCA_027451785.1 Acidimicrobiales bacterium | reverse complement strand
CCGTGGCCGCACCCGCCAGGACCACAAGCGGTACCCACATGTGCCACGTCGGTTCGTGAGGGTGTACTTCCTTTCCGGCCTTCTCCCACCTTTTGTCGCCGAAGAAAACGAGCATTACCTCTCGGCCCATGTAATACGCGGTCAAAATTGCGGTAACGGCGCCAACCGCCCACAGGATCGGGCTCTTTTCCCACGCACCGAGCAGCACATCGCCCTTCGCCCAGAAACCCGAGAACGGCGGGAAACCTGCAATCGACAGCCAGCCGATGATGAAGGTGATTGCGGTGATCGGCATCGCCTTTCGAAGCGCACCCATGTGCTTGATGTCCTGGTCCTCGTGCATTGCATGAATTACCGACCCAGATCCCAGGAACAGCAGTGCTTTATAGAATGCGTGGGTAACCATCAAGAAGATGGCTGCCACGTAAGCTCCTGAACCGACTGCCAGAAACATATAGCCGAGCTGGGAGACGGTCGAGTAGGCAAGGACCTTCTTGATGTCGTTCTGGGAGGTGGCAATAGTTGCCGCCACGAAGGCCGTTACAACGCCCACAATGGCAACGACGGTCGACGCCACAGGTGCATGGGTCAACAAAGGCGAGATTCTGGCCATCAAATAGACGCCCGCAGTGACCATAGTGGCAGCATGGATAAGGGCAGAGACCGGAGTCGGGCCTTCCATCGCGTCAGCCAACCACAAAGAAAGTGGTAGCTGAGCCGACTTACCCGCCGCCCCGAGGAAGAAGAGTAGGCATATTGCCTCCACCGTCGTTGAGTGAAGTCCTCCGGCCGCTCCAAAGGCGCCCGCATAGCTTAACGTGCCGGTAACGCTGAATAGCAGGAACATCGCCAACAAGTAACCGAAGTCCCCGATCCTGTTTACGACGAATGCCTCCTTGCCTGCCGTCGCTGCCGAGTCGCGCTCGAAGAAGTAGGAGATCAGGAAATATGAGCACGCCCCGACTCCCTCCCAACCGAGGAATGTAAGAAGGAAGTTATCGGAGAGGACGAGGATCAACATGGAAAAAACGAACATGTTGAAGTAGAGGAAGAACTTCGAGTAATCCCTGTCGTTTTTCATGTAGGCAATCGAGTACAGGTGGATGAGAGTGGACACACCTGTTACAAAGAGAGCCATCGTCATCGAAAGCGGGTCGGCCAAGAACCCAACCGAGACCTTCAAGCTCCCTACCGGGATCCAAGCAAAAAGGTTCTCCACGAAGTGCCGCTGAGTACCACTCCTGCCCAACAAACCGGAGAAGGTAACTATCGTCGCGACGAAGGAGCCTCCAATGGCAGTAGTGGCAACCCACCCGGCCAACGGATCACCAAGCCTGCGCCCTAGGAGCAGCAGGATCGCCACCCCAAGAAGGGGCAGAGCGGGAATAAACGCAATCGCGTGAAGCACGGTTATACCTCAGCCCTTCAACACGTGAATGTCGTCGGCGATCGAACTTCTCATGTTCCTGAAAATGGAGACGATGATCCCCATTCCGACTACGACTTCAGCCGCAGCCACTACAAGCACGAAGAAGACCGAGGCCTGGCCGGCCACATCATTCAGTTCTCTCGAAAAGGTTACGAACGTGAGGTTCGCCGCATTCAGCATCAACTCGACGCACATGAACATGACGAGTACATTCCGGCGCACAAGAATGCCGACGGCCCCAATTGAGAACAGGACCGCACCGAGGATCAAATACCAGCTCGCGTGCACGGTCATTGGCTCACCACCTCATTTTGGTCCTTGTCTTCGCCGCCAGGGGCGACTTCAGCAACGGAGCCACCATCGTCTCCCGGCAGCTCCGTCGGTGACACTTCTGGGCTTCCCGGAGGCACTTCAGGGCTTTCAGTCATCCCGACCAATGGGACCACAGAGCGCCTGCGCGCCAGCAAAACAGCCCCGACAACTGCCGTAATCAGCAAAGCCGCAGTGGCCTCGAACGGAAGCAGGTAAACGGTGAACACGGAATTTGCAAGGTCGTTCACATTGGAGACCCTGCCGGTCAGCGGAGCATTGGCACTATGCGCTCCGGTTACCCACTGCACGTTGGCCAATATGAGGACTCCAGCCAAGACACAAGCCCCTACGATGATGCCGACGACACGTTGGACCTTCATGGGGTCGTCCTTGAAGGACTCTTCCCTGTCTACGCCCATGAGCATCATTACAAAAAGGAACAGCACAACAATCGCGCCCGCATACACAATCACCTGAACGGCGGCCAAGAAGTCCGCCTGCTCCTCCAGAAAGAGGACCGCAACCCCGATTAGAGTGCCGACCAAGCACAGGGCGCCGTGTATTGGACTTTTTGTTGCGACTACGCCAATAGCGCCCAGGACCACGACCACTGCAGCCACAGCAAAGGTGACGGCATCCGGGACGGCGACGTGCGCCACAGCGGCCAAGAAATTCACGCTCATCATTCTGCGCCCTCACTCGGCTCAGCGTTGCTCTGGCCGCGCTCGGCTTGGCGGACGCCATAACCAAGCTCGCCGGACCACAATGGGATACCCTCGAAGTTGGCCGACCCAGCGGGTGCTGTCGCCCGCATCCATCCGGAAGTGTCCTTGTCCTCGCCTTCCCGCCAGTCCTCCCACGGGAGGTTCTGCGGCTTACCGTCGTCGGCTACCACAAGCTCCTCTTTGGTGTAGATCGCCTGGTCGCGATGCGAGAACGAAAACTCGAAAAGCTTTGACTCGGTTATCGCCTCCGTAGGACAGGCCTCTACGCACATGTCACAGTGAATGCAACGCAGGTAATTGATCTCGTAGACGAAGCCATACCGCTCGCCCGGCGAGACCGGGTTGTCGGGGTCATTGTCAGCCCCTCGCACATGGATGCACTTTGCCGGACAGACTCCCGCACATAGCTCGCACCCGATGCACTTTTCCATGCCGTCCTCGTAGCGGTTGAGGACGTGTCGGCCATGGAAGCGCTCCGGCTTTGGCTTCTTTTCTTTCGGGTATTGGGTTGTAATCCTCGGCTTGAACATCTGCTCGAAGGTGACTTTGAAACCCTTTAGTGAGTCTGCGAATCCCATGCCTAACCCCGCTCGCTAATCGCCGCGTCGCGTTTTCCGACCGCCAAGGCCCTAACCATGCCGACGCCCAAAACGAGCGATGCGACGATCGCAGCTATCCCCCACGAGAGCTTCAACTTCATTGCTCCTACGATAAGGAGCCAGGCCAAAGACACAGGTATGAGAATCTTCCAACCCAAGTTCATCAATTGGTCGTAGCGCAGCCTGGGCAGGGTGGCCCTAAGCCAGACTTGGAAGAAGAGGAACGCAGTCACCTTTGCCCCGAACCAGATGATCGGCCAAATCCACTTCGGCCCCAGATAATGGGTGCCGGAATGCGGAATCGGCCCATCCGGACCTCCAAGGAACAAGGTCACAGCCACCGCTGACATCGTGATGGTGTTCATGAACTCCGCCAGGAAAAACAGTGCGAACCTGAGAGAGGAGTACTCGGTATGGAACCCTCCGACCAGCTCCTGCTCGCCTTCCACCAAGTCGAACGGTGGTCGGTTGATCTCGGCCGTGCTTGCAATCAGGAAGACAACGAACGGAATCACTCCGAGCCGGACTATGTTCCAGCTGGGAAGCCAGTGAGTGGGATGTGCCACCTGCGAGCCAACAATCGAAGAGGTGGTGAGTCCTCCTGTCACCAAAACGACCGCTGCAATGGACAAACTTAACGCTGCCTCGTAGGAGACCATCTGTGCGGACGCCCTTACCGAGCCCAGCAATGGATATTTCGATCCGGAGGACCAACCGGCGAGCATCAGGCTATAAACCGAAATGCCCGACATCGCCAAAAGAAACAGGATTCCCATTGGTGGGTCCGCAACCTGCAGCTGTATCGCATGATGAGCAATGTGGACGGTACCGCCGACCGGAATGATCACGAACGAAAGCAGCGCCGGGACAATGGCCAAGTATGGTGCAAGCTTGAAGACCACCCTGTCCGATCGCTCCGGAACGAGGTCTTCCTTGAAGAACAGCTTGATCCCGTCGGCAAGGGTCTGAAGTATGCCGAAAGGCCCGGCTCGGTTCGGCCCAATCCGGTTCTGCATATCCGAGATGACCTTACGCTCGAACCAGATCAAGAGCATGACCGAGACGAGCAGGAACCCGAACGCTACAACGACCCTTACAAGGTCGATTATGAAGTCAGCGAGGGTCAACTAAATAACCTCCAAGCGCACATCGGTCACTGCCTCGGAGACATCGATCAAAGCCGACACCGTCTCTCCCTGGCCAGTGAGGTCGACGTTGAAGGGGATTGCGGCCACGCCTTTTGGAACGTTGGCGTCAGCATGGACCGTAAGTGCGAGAGACCCCCTGTTGGACATGACCTTCAGCTTTCCGCCGTCGGATACTCCAAGCTTGTCGAGGATCGACGGATTTACAGAAAGTTTCCCTTCATCGGCGACCTTTGCAAGAGAAGGACTGGCGCCGACCGCCGTCCCGAGGTCATAGAGCTTGCGATAAGTGTGCAACCTGAACGAATAGGAGTCGACCGGAGGTACTGTCGGCTCACCGCTGCCGCTGCGGGCTGCTTGCTCACTCTTTCCGGCGGCAATATCGGCTGCACCGGCGGTGCCAACTGCGCCTGAAGTGCCAACTAAGCCGAGCGAGATGTACGCAGGCCTGGTCGGACCTTGAGGGTGCTCTTCGTTTACGTGCACGTCGGCTTTGCTTCCCGACATCTCTGCCGAGTGGTCCGGGAATGGTGGCACGAGTGGCTTGGGAACCTGGTGTACCACGGACCCGATTCCTGGGGTCGACATGGGGTCGATGGATCGTCTCCTCGACGGGATCGGGACTCCGGTCGATGGCAACGGGACGACCACGCCATTGGCGCCTGCGCTCGAACTCAACACTTGACGGGTCAGTGCTCGGTACAACGGCACGACTCGCTCCATCTCGTCCCAAACGTCTTCGGCTGACTCGAAGCCGAGGTCGGAACCCAGCGAGGCAGCAATCTCGGACACGATTACCCAATCGGCCCAAGCAAGGCCAGGTGCAGTCACCTTCTGCGAGAGGGTTGAAACTCGACCCTCGATGTTTGTAGTCGTACCGCTCTGTTCCGCATAGGAAGCGGCAGGCAGGACGACATCGCACGCCTTGGCCGACTCGGTCAGGTGAGAGGTGACGGCTACTTTGAAAACCCCATCGCTCATCATTGCCTTGGAAGCCAATTGCGAGTCAGGGAAGTCGGACATCGGGTCGGACCCAACCAGAAATAGTGCCTCAATTGGTTTTGAGGAACCCTGGCTTGAAGCCATGGCCGAAAGAATCCCTTCGGTCCCCAAACCCATCTGCGCTGGCGACGATCCCCAAACCTCACTATGCGAGTACCAGGCGGCTCCTTCGCTGAGCGAAACCCTGCCGGGTAGAACTCCTGGAGCCATGCCTGCGTCCAGAGCACCCAATACATTCCCTCGCCTAAGCGCAGGGAGAAGTTTCACATTGGGCAACCTGTTGCTTATCGCCCTGAAAGCGGCGGCCACAATGGAGGCGTCCTCCGCCAATGAAGGGCGACCCAGAACGACCACTACGGAAGCATCACCACCCAGACCGGCAATCAGAGAACGTGCGCCGACCACATCGTCGGCTGCCACACCGGCTACCGGCTGAGGTTTTGCCCCAGCGATTGACTGCGGCTCACCGTCGGCAACCAATGCCTTGGCCAGTTCCGCCGACCCCCCCGGGATGTACCTGAGACTTTCGGTCGCGTACTCGGAAATAGCAGTGGGGACAGGTGAAAGCTCAAGGATCTTGGTAGACCCAGCGATTGCTGCCTCGCGCAGCCTCAGGAAGAGAACCGGCAGTTCTTCGCGCAGGTCTCCGCTGAGAGTGATCACAAGGTCAGCTCTGGTTGCATCTTCGATCGTTGCACGTTCGGCCCCAAGGACCAGGGCAGCGTCGAGCCCATCGCCAAGCTGGCAGTCGACCGAGTCGGTTCCTGCAACGGACTTAGCGAACTTTGCCCACGCGTAGCAACCTTCGTTGGTCAGCCTTGCACCACCAATAACCGCTATCGAGCTGCCACCGCTTGAAATTAGGCCGTTCAGCTTCTTGGAGACTTCGCCTATTGCTTCGGGCCAGGAGACTTCGACGAGCTCGCCGCCCTTTTTGATCATGGGCGAGGTAACCCTCGACTCTTCGCGAAGGGATTCGAAGTCGAACCTGCCTTTGTCGCACATCCAACTCTGGTTAACGGGGTCGGAGTCGACGCCCAAATAACGGATTACTTGGTCGGCAGAGGATTGGACCACGACCCGGCAACCCACTGAGCAGCTGGTGCAGGTGGACTCGACCTGCGCCAAGTCCCACGGCCGGGCCGCAAAGCGGTACGGGGTGGCGGTCAGCGCTCCGACAGGGCAAATCTGAACCGTGTTTCCCGAGAAATACGAAGCGAAAGGTGAGTCCGGGAACGTGGCGACCTCTATCTGGTCGCCTCGGCTGTAAAAATCGATCAGCGGCTCGCCCGCTACCTCGTCGGCAAATCGCGTACACCGAGAACACTGGATGCAACGCTCCCTATCCAGAAGAACAAGGTCACTGATTGGGATCGGCTTGGCCCAATGGCGCTTCGACTCGAAAAAGCGCGTCTCTCCCGGTCCATAGCTGAGGGTTTGGTCTTGGAGGGGGCATTCCCCTCCCTTGTCGCAAACCGGGCAATCGAGCGGGTGATTGATGAGAAGGAACTCCAGTACTCCGTCCTGGGCCTTCTTTACTTTTTCTGAATCCGTGACGACTTCCTGTCCGTCTGCCACGGCTATAAAGCATGACGGCTGGAGCGTTGCTCCCCTTGGCCCCGAGACCTCCACGAGGCACATCCTGCAAACCCCTACCGACTTCATCCTCGGGTGGTAACAGAACCTCGGAATGTAAACCCCCGCTTCCTCAGCGGCTTCGATGAGCATTTGGCCCTTGGGCGCCGTCACCTGTCGCCCGTCAATCGAAAGGGTGACTGTCTCGACAGCCGGAATGCCCGAATCTACGGCCGAGCCGGCTCCGGCATTGTGGGAGGTTGAAGTGCTCCGTGAATCGTCAGGCATACGGGCAGGCTCCGTCCTTGATGTGCACCAGAAACTCGTCCCTGAACATGCGGATCGCCCACACGACTGAAGATGGGATCGAGGGGCCAAGCACGCAGATCGTCGTTTGGGCAGGCGGCCAAGTCAGGCCCGGCGCAATGTTGTCGCAAATATCCAAGAGCAGGTCGAGGTCTTCTTCCCTGCCTGCACCTTCTTCGATTCGACGCATGGTCTTGTCGACCCAACCGCTGCCTTCGCGACACGGTGTGCACTGTCCACAGGACTCTCGCTTGAAGAACCGGGCAATTCGCCAAGCTGCCCTCACTGGACACGTGGCGGAATCCATAACGACGATCGACCCGGACCCCAACATTGAGCCCGCCTTGCCGACCTCATCTTGGTCCAAGCGCAGATCCAAGTGTTCGGGGCCGAACCAAGGAGCGGAAACACCGCCCGGGATGAATGCCTTCACGTCTCGGCCAAGTCTCACGCCTCCACCCAGAGAGGGGTCGAAGATAATGTCTCGGAACGTCGGCTTGGCCATTTCGACTTCGTAAGTGCCCGGCTGGTTGACATGCCCAGACAACGCGAAGATCCTCGTGCCGGTTGACCGCCCCTCGCCGAGTGCCGCGAATGCCTCACCACCGTTGAGCACGATCCAAGGAAGGTTGGACATGGTCTCTACGTTGTTCACGATTGTGGGCTCGCCGTAAAGGCCGATTGCAGCCGGGAAGAACGGTGGCTTGATCCGGGGGAAGCCGCGCTTTCCCTCAAGGCTTTCGATCAGCGCCGTTTCCTCGCCACAGATATAGGCACCGGCCCCAGGGTGCACCACCAGGTCAACGGAGAACCCTGACCCGAAGATGTTGTTGCCGCAGGCACCGTGCGAGTATGCCTCGTTGACCGCTTGTGTGACCCTTTCAATCCCGAGAGCAAACTCTCCCCGGATGTAGATGAAGGCTTGGGTTACCTGAAGTGAATATGCAGCGATAAGGACGCCTTCGACAAGTTGGTGCGGGTCGCGCTCGATGAGTTCCCGGTCTTTGAACGTCGCCGGCTCACTTTCGTCACCATTGACGACCAAGTACCTGACCGGGTTCGGCCTCAGCATTGACCACTTGCGGCCTGCCTCGAAACCGGCTCCGCCTCTGCCGAGTAGGTTCGACGCCGTAACCTCGTCATGCACAGCTTCCGGGTTCATCGAAAGCGCCTTCTTCAGCGCTTCGTAGCCACCGGTGGCCAAGTAGCGCTCAAGCGTGTGGGAGTCGTCGTATCCCATGCGCGACGTGACGATCTTGGGAGCTTGGGTTACTGTCACTTTTTGTCGGCTCCGGCAGCCTCGGCCTTAGCCTTACGCTCAGCCCTTGCCTTGTCGGCGGCAGCCCGTTCTTCGGCGACCTGCTCCCTGGGCACCGCCAGACCCAGACTCCGCTCAACCCTGCTCAGGGTCCCATGGGAAGGAACCTCGGAGGAATGCTTCCCCGACCTCAGGTCGGTCATCAGTTGGTCGAAGGTATCAGGGTCGACATCCAAAAAGAAGCGATGGTTAACCGACACACAAGGTGCGCGATCGCAAGCCGCTATGCATTCGACCTCTTCCAGCGTGATCTCGCCGTCGGAAGTCGTCTGGCCGGAATGGACCCCCAATGACTCGGTTGCATGCTCCAAAAGCTCATAAGCGCCCGCCAACATACAAGCAATGTTGGTGCAGATCGATACCAGGTGCTTACCTACCGGCTCGGTATGAAGCATGTCGTAGAAACTTGCCGTGCCCCGAACCTCGGCCGGAGAGACGCCAACCAACTCGGCTATCTCCACCATTGCTTCCTCACTAAGGTAACCATCCTGGGACTGAGCCAAGTGGCACAAGGGTATGAGGGCAGAACGCGCCTGCGGGTAAACGGAGATTGTGTTCTTTGCCTTGGCAAGGTTTTCAGGGGTGAAGTGCCCCATCTATCGGTCCACCTCCCCCATAACCGGGTCGACCGAGGAAAGAATTGCGATCGCGTCAGCTATCAATGAGCCTCTCAAAAGTACGGGAAGTGCTTCCAAGTTGACGAATGATGGTGCCCTCACGTGCAGGCGATAGGGCTTCGAAGTGCCATCGGAAACGATGTAGCAACCAAGCTCACCTCTGGGTGACTCAACTGCCACGTAAACCTCGCCTTGAGGAACCTTGAAGCCTTCGGTGAAAAGCTTGAAATGGTGGATGAGAGCCTCCATGGACTCGTCAATCCTGCCGCGGGGAGGAGGAGTGACCTTCTTGTCGTTGACCCGGTAGTCACCCAATGGCATCTTGTCGCGAACCTGTTCGATTATTCGCAGGGACTCTCGCAGTTCCCCCATCCTGACGGCATAGCGATCGAAGGTGTCCCCGCGGGTGCCGACTATTACGTCGAACTCCACCTCGTCATACGCCAGATAGGGCATCGTCCGCCTCAGGTCCCATGGCAAGCCCGCGGCACGCAACAAAGGACCTGTTGTGGCCAACGCCTTGCAGGTGTCGACGTCGATTATTCCTACGCCTTCCGTACGCTCCCGAAAAATCGGTTGGCCCGTAAAGAGATCGTCGAAATCGTCCAAGGTTTTCCGGCAATTGACGACGATCTCTTCGATGTCGTCCTCCCAGCCGTCGTGCAGGTCGGCTGCCACGCCGCCCGGCCGGATGTAGTTGTGATTCATCCTGAGGCCGGTGGTCTTTTCGAAGAACCTGAGAACTCGCTCGCGCTCACGGAATCCATAAATCATGACCGACGTTGCGGCAAGGTCCATGCCGTTCGTCGCCATCCAGATCAAGTGAGAATTGATTCGGTTCAGCTCCGCCATGAGCATCCTTATCCAGATGGCTCTTGGGGGCATCTCCACGCCTAGGAGAGCCTCGACCGTCATCGAGAAGCAAAGTTCGTTGCTCAGAGGGGAGACGTAGTCCATCCGGGTTACGTTCGTGCTGCCCTGTAGATACGAGAGGGTCTCTCCGGTCTTTTCCATTCCGGTATGGAGATAGCCGATCACCGGCTTGGTCCTAAGGATCGTCTCTCCTTCAAGCTCAAGCATGAGGCGCAGGACCCCGTGGGTTGAAGGGTGCTGAGGACCCATGTTGATGACCATGGACTCGTCCTCGCCGGACTCGATGACGAAGTCGGCTGGGTCCAATACAACGCCTTCGGGCATCCTCAATACGGCGCCCGACTCCTTCGAGTACTCAAGCAGCTGAGTATCTTCACGCAGGCCCATCTCCTGCGGACCTTCCGAAGTCTCGTGAACGAATTCGTCTTCGTAGTCGACCATCTCGTGATTGTGATCGGAGGCTTCCCCTGAATGTTCCTGGGCACCGGTACCGGTAGCAGACACAACCAGGTCCGGTGCATCCTCAACCGGATTTCCGGGATCAGGCAGGTCGATTGGGGTCTCGTTATTGCCCATGCCTCACCCCCGCCTCTTTGAAACGCACGGGAACCGACCCCACGCCATAGTCCTTGCGAAGTGGGTGGCCTTCCCAATCCTCGGGCATCAGGATTCTCGTCATGTCTGGATGCCCGACGAACTCTATTCCGAACATGTCGTAGGCCTCACGCTCCATGGCGTCCACGGACGGATGAAGACCGAATGCGGAGGGAAGAATCGCCTGCGCTTCGGGCACCTGGACCCGAACCCGAAGTCGGCGACGATTACCGAAATCGAGGAGGTTCAGGACGATTTCGAAGCGCTCGCCCTCGACTCCTTGGGGGAGGGAACGACCGGAGTGAGTCAGATAGTCAACCGCACACAGGTCAATGCATGTCCCAAAACCACATTCAACCAGTTCTCGCAGCAGGCCGATGTACTGGTCCCTTCTCGGGAAAAGCGCTGCTTGACCCTGAGGGGTGACCTGCCATTGAACGCTGTTCTTTGCGGCGACGGCCTCAACGTCGGCATCAAGACCTGGGCTTTCCTGACCATTCTTGCCGTCTATGCCTGCCACTAGCGTGGGGTCCTGACCGTTAGCTGAGCAATGTCCTGCCCGCCACCTGGGCGCTTTATACGGACCAGGCCGTCGTTGTGCTCTCGCTGAGTGATGTCGCCGGTCCTGATCTTCTCGTGAAGGGTGAGGATAGCGTGCATCAAAGTCTCGGGGCTCGGTGGGCAACCGGGTGCGTAGACGTCAACTGGGACGATTTGGTCGACTCCCTGCACAATCGCGTAATTGTTGAACATGCCACCGCTCGAAGCGCATACGCCCATGGAGATGGCCCACTTCGGTTCCATCATCTGGTCGTAGACCTGGCGAAGGACCGGAGCCATCTTCTGGCTTACCCTTCCAGCCACGATCATAAGGTCAGCCTGCCTGGGCGAAGAACGGAAGACTTCCATCCCGAATCGGGACAAGTCAAAGTCCGCTGCGCCCACTGACATCATTTCGAAGGCACAACACGCCAGGCCGAAGGTTGCCGGCCAGACGCTCATTCGCCTTGCCCACTTGACGAGATCTTCGATTCTTCCAGTCAAAAAATTGTGGTTTAGCTGTTCAAGACCCATTTTTACTCGCCTGCCTTACGCTGCCGCGTCGGAGTCTTTGTCCAAGTTGGACACTTTGCGAATAGTTGACCGGAGTGTGCGTTCAGCAGATTCCTTTAATGGGGTGGCTACCCTAAGGCGCTTGCCGGGTCCCCATTCCAAGGCACCATTTGCGAGCAGGTAGAAAAAGGATACGACCACCGCCAAGGCGAATACCCCCATCTCGACGATTCCGAAACCGGCAAGCTGCTTGTAGACGACCGCCCAGGGGTACAAGAACACAATTTCGATGTCGAAGATGATGAAAATCATCGCTACCAGGTAAAACTTCACCGGAAAGCGCTCGGCAGGCTCCTTGGACGGGACGATGCCGCACTCGTACGGGTCGAGCTTGGCAACCGTCGGGCGCTTTGGAGCCAAGAGGCCGGATGCCACAAAAGAAAGTGCTGCGAACAAAAACCCCAGCACAATCATCATCACAATCGGTAGGTAGGCGCTCAAATCCGAACTGTCTCCGATGGGCAACTAGAACACGTCATCTCTGCAAACTCCGGTTTATCACGCGCAGGCTTCGCCAGACACATTAGCGGGGGCTTAACATCTATGGTGTGACGAGTACCGACAGCCAGTCCGGCAGCAACTCCGGCTCAAGCCCTCTCCTTTCGGCGCCACCGCATTTGGCCGCGTCGGCTCAGGATGCCAATCAAGGTTCTGCCCATTCGGGTGACACCATCATGGTCAACACTCCCCTAGCTAAGGCGCCTGTAGGAAATACTCCCATGGCTGATCCACCGGAAGGGAAAGCGCCCTTGGGTGACTCGCCAACTCAACCAGACCCGTCGGACCCGACAGACGCGGTTGCTGCGGCAGGTTCTGCCGACCGGTCAATTCGGTCAGAGGAGGACAGGCGCCGCGGCCACAGATACGAAGTGGTGATCGTGGGGGCCGGACCTTCCGGTGCTTGCTGCGCCTATTGGCTGGCCGCTGCAGGGTTTGACGTTGCACTGATTGAAAAGAAGCGGTTCCCCAGGGACAAGACCTGCGGTGACGGGCTTACGCCCAGGGCGGTCAAGCAGCTTTACGATATGGGACTGGAATCCGAGCTGAAGCCGCACCACCTGTACAAGGGGCTTCGAGCTGTAGGCTTCGGTCGCACAATGGAACTGGACTGGCCCAAGCTTCCCGGATTTCCGGACCACGGCATCGTAGTATCACGACACGACCTCGATTATGCAGTCGCCAACCACGCCGAGAAGGCAGGCGCTGTGCTTTTTCAGGAGTGTGAGGCAACGGAGGTCGTCAGGGAATCCGGAATTACCACCGGCGTTGTGGTGAAGCCGAAGGACGGAGAACAATTTGTCCTTAGCGGCAAATACCTGGTGGTTGCGGACGGATCCAACTCTCGGATCGGTCGGAGCCTTGGATCCGCTCGAATAAAGGCTTGGCCGCAGGGAATGGCGATCCGGTCGTATTGGGAGTCCCCCCGGCACGACGACCCGTTCATCGAGTCTCACCTCGATATTTCTGATGAGACCGGCAGGGTACTGCCTGGTTATGGGTGGGTGTTCCCAATGGGGGACGGTCGTATCAACCTGGGAGTCGGCATTCTGACTGCACGAGAGGAATTGAAGGGTCTCAACACGACGAAATTGCTTGAGGCCTTCCTGCGCAAGGTGAGTGCCTCCTGGCAGATCGACCCCGAAGCCGCATGCGTGAAACCGACGGGGGGAAGACTCCCTATGGGCTTGGCGGTAGGGCCTCGAACCGGTCCCGGCTATGTCATGGTGGGCGACGCTTGCGGTTCCATCAACCCATTCAACGGTGAGGGGATCTCGTACGCCTACGAGACAGGCCGGATGGCAGCCCAGTGCTTGGGTGCAGCCATATCGGGAGGAGGAATCGCCTCTCTGTCCCGTTACGATGCCATGGTCGAAGATGCCTATTCGGCCTACTACAGAACAGCCCGGGCGTTCGTCCGGTTCATCGGCAAGCCGGAAGCAATGAAGGTCCTGGCGGGCACGGGAATGCGGAGCGAAGCGATCATGGAAATTGTCTTGAAGGTGATGGCGAACTTGATGCAGCCCGATCACAAAGGCCCGGCAGAGTGGGCCTGCACCGCTGCCGAGAAAGCTCAAGTCGTATTTGACTTGACCAAAGGCTTGGTAGCCTCAGTCCGTTAGGCGGTAGCTGATCTTGCGAGAAACAATTTTTGAGTTTGCGGGTGGCATGAGGGCCTTTTTGGCTCTCGCTGAAGCGCACCACGCACGCTGCCTGGAGGACCCGGAACTCAATCATCCCTTCTCTCACGACGACGTGAAGTTGGATCATGTACAGCGGCTCGGTGCGTACTGGGCTGAAGTTATGGGCGGGCCCGACGACTATTCGCGCCAATACGGCAATCACGCCATGGTCCTATCAATCCATTGCGGAAATGGAGACCTCAGCGATCTTGGCCGCCGTTTTACTGAATGCTTCGCCGCTGCTGCCGACGATGCAGGTTTGCCACAAGATCGTGAACTTCGAGATGCTCTGGCTGCCTATATGGATTGGGCAGTTGCGGACGTACTTCACCTAGAGGCGCAAGACCGGTCCGACTCGGGCGATCGAGCCCTCGATACACCAATGCCCCACTGGGGATGGGATGGCTTAATCAAGCCCGCCTGATTAGGCCGGAAGCCGCTATCTGCTCAGCTGCCCTGGAAGCCGCCTCAAGCGTGACGTTGTCGTCGTCGTTCGTATGGGCAAAGCTCATGAATGACGCTTCGTATGCGCCGGGAGCGAAGGCGACTCCCGACTCAAGCATCGAGTGGAAGAACTGAGGGTAGATTCCGGATTCGGCGGCAGCTTTGGCACCTTGAAACTCGGCCACTGGAACTTCCGAGAAGAAAACGCTGAACAAGGTGTGGAACGTAGGAACCTGGATCGGTATTCCCTGTTCGCCAAGAGCGCCGGCGAGCCCCGCTGCAAGCTTGGCAACCCTTGTCGAAAGTTCCTCATAACCGGACTCGCCGAGGGCCTCCAGCTCATCCAGGACCGCCAGTCCAGCAGCGGTGGCAAGCGGGTTACCCGACAGTGTGCCCGCCTGGTAGACGGGCCCCAATGGAGCAAGTTCGCACAGAATCTCTTGACGGCCGCCAATAGCGCCGATGGGCAGACCTCCTCCGAGGATCTTCCCGAACGTATACAGGTCCGGCCGGACCTCAGTTATGGAGTTCGACCCGTTGGGCGCAATCCTGAAACCCGTAATCACTTCGTCAAAGACCAGCAGTGCCCCAACGCGATCGCACTCGGCCCTCAATCCATCGAGGAAGCCCTCTACGGGTGCGACCAAGCCCATGTTTGCCGCCACGGGCTCCACGATCACGCACGCAACCGAATCGTCCAAATCGGGCACTCGGTTGTACGGAGCCACCAAGGTATCGGCGATGGACCCGGCGGTTATCCCTGCTGAGTCGCCCAATCCCAGGCTTGCAACCCCGCTCCCGCCCTTGACCAAAAGAGCATCCGCATGCCCGTGGTAGCAACCCTCGAATTTCAGGATCTTTGGCCTTCCGGTGACTCCCCTCGCCAACCGGATCGCAGTCATCACCGCTTCGGTGCCGCTAGACACCAGACGCACCATTTCTCAGCCGTCGACAATCCCACAGATTCGCTCGGCAAGCTCCACCTCTCCTGGAGTTGGCGCCCCGAAAGTTGATCCCTTGTCCACTTGGCGCTTCACGGCTTCGGCCACCTTCGGATGAGCGTGCCCCAGGATCGATGCCCCGTAGGACTGGACATAGTCGACAAAGACCCGGCCTTCGGCGTCGGTGACCTTCGACCCCGAGCCCGAAGTTACGAAATAAGGCTCCCCGCCGACGGAGCGGAACGCCCTTACCGGCGAATTAACCCCGCCGGGAATGACGTTGCAAGCTCTCTCGAATAGCTCATGATTACCGTTCACCTTGCTCACAACCGTGCGTCTCCTCCGGAAAGAAGAGAAGCGACCCGGGGAGCGAAGTACGTCAGTATGGCATCCGCACCTGCCCGCTTGATTGAGACCAACTGCTCGATTGCAACAGCATCTCCATCGATCCATCCGTTGGATGCCGCTGCACAGATCATCGAGTACTCCCCGCTCACCTGGTAGGCGAGAACCGGGACGTCGACGGCTTTCCTCACGTCGGAAACAATGTCCAAATATGAGGTCGCAGGCTTCACCATCACCATGTCCGCTCCTTCGAGGAGATCCTGGTGAACTTCTGCGAGCGCCTCACGGCGGTTCCTCGGGTCCTGCTGATAGGTCTTGCGGTCGCCACCATCTGCTATCGATACACCCACCGCGTCCCTGAAAGGCCCAAAGAGTGCGGAGGCATACTTCGCCGCATAGGCGAGAATGGACACGGACTCGAACCCGTCCTCGTCTAAAGCGTCTCGTATTGCAAGTACCTGCCCGTCCATCATCCCGCTCGGGGCAACGACGTCTGCCCCGGCTGCAGCCTGCGATTGGGCGATTCTCGCGTACAGGTCAACGGTCGCGTCGTTGTCCACGCTCCCATGCCGATCGACAATGCCGCAGTGGCCATGTTCGGTGAACTCGTCGAGGCACAGGTCGCTCATCACGACGAGGCTATCCCCGGCTGCTTGGCGAATCGTCGCAAGAGCCTTCTGGGTTATGCCGTCCGGCGCCCATGCCTGTGACCCTATTGCGTCCTTTTTGTCTGGGTCGGGCACCCCGAAAACGATCACCGCCTTCAACCCAAGCTCCAGAAACTCATCTATTGCCTTCTTCACCGAGACGACAGTGTGCTGGAAGACTCCTGGCATGGAAGGGATTTCCCTAGGTTGGTCGAGCGCTTCCGCCACGAAGATCGGGACCACGAGGTCACTTATGGAAAGGCTGGTTTCGGCAACCAAGTCCCTGAGCGGTTGGCCATGCCTCATCCTCCGCAACCGCCTGACCGGGAACCTTGGGCCGTATGAGTCAACCATCAGATTCTGACCTCCGATTCCTCTACGTCCCCTATCGACGTATGGCCTGAGGGGAGTGTATCCAGCAGCGCTTCCACAAGACCCTCGATATCGTGACGCTTTGCCACCGCGGTGATCTCGATACCAAGCTCGGCAGCCGTCTGGGCTGTGACCGGGCCAATGCAGACCACGACCGGCGGCAGTGCCTCTTTTCCAAAAAGCTCAACGAACCCCGTCACAGTCGACGACGAGGTGAATGCAACCGCGTCTGAATCCCCAAGTACCGAGATCAGCGTGCTGCGCTCGGCATCCCCGAAGGAAGGACGGACGGTTTCATACGCCTCGGCGATGTCAACCTCCCAGCCTTTCTGGCGGAGTCCGTCGGGAAGCACGTCTCGCGCCACCCGCGCCCTTGCAAGGAGAACTTTTGGACGGGGGGCAGTTCCCAACCCACCCTCATGCCTCTCCGCTGCGGTGGCATCTGGATCTTGAGTGGCATCCGGGAAACTTTCAAGTAGAGATTCGGCTACGAACTTCGGAGGTACAAGGTCGGCCTTCAACCCGTAATCCTCCAAGGCTTTCGCCGTCCCGCTCCCAATTGCCGCCAACTTCAGTTGGGCGAGCCCTCTTGAATCGCAGGCCCCCACTCGGTAAATCTCTTCGATTGTCGGCCGAACGGCATTGGCGGAGGTGAACACCAACCAGTCGTACTTGTCCACCAACCCGGCCGCCATCTTCAACGACCTGCCGCCATCGGAGGGAGGTCCGATCTCGATCACGGGAGCCTCTACAGGCTCAGCACCCAGTTCCCGGATCTTCTCGGAGAGCACTGAAGCCTGGCGTCTTGCCCTCGTGACGACGATCCTCCGCCCGAACATCGGCTTGCCCTCAAACCAGTTCAATTCAAGCCCTGCTACTTCGCCAATGACAATCGTGGAAGGTGAGTCGATGTCCACCTCTCCCAGTTCCTTCAACGTCGTCCTCACAGTCGCCTGATATCCCCTCGTCCCCCAGCGCACAGCTGCCACAGGGGTCGTCGGCGGCCTGCCACCATTCATCAATCGTTCGGCAATTTCCGCCCGGTGCGCCACACCCATTAGAAGGACAACCGTGCCTCCCAGCTTCGCAAGTGCATCCCAGTCGATCCCGGGCCGCCCCAATTCGTTCCCGGTTGCTCCCTGGTGCCCGGTAATAACCGTGAACGCCTCCGAAAGACCCCGGTGAGTTACAGGCACGCCCGCATAGGCAGGCGCGGCAATTGCCGCGCTGATGCCGGGCACGACCTCGTACTCAATACCGGCATTTGCCAACGCCAGCGCTTCTTCACCGCCTCTGCCAAGCACGAAAGGGTCTCCGCCCTTCAGGCGCACCACCACCTCGTGCTGGCGGCCCTTGTCAACAAGGAGGGCGTTGATCTCCTTTTGGTGGATTGAAGAGCCTGGCCTCTTGCCAACATCAATGATTTCCGCTCCCGCAGGAGCCAGCGACAGTAGTGAGCTTGCCGCCAAGCGATCGTGGATGACGACCTCAGCCCTCTTCAGTAATTCGTTACCTTTGACGGTGAACAAGCCCGGGTCTCCCGGTCCTGAACCGACCAAGTAGACGGTCATCTATGCCTGTGCCAGAAAATCGCGCATGCCTCGCTCATTCAGGAGGAAATCTGCCAACTGCATACCCATTCTAGGTATGTCACCAGCTATCGCAGACTCGCTTACCTCACGAACCAGCACCCTTCCGTCACCACTTGCGACCATCGCCTCGATGCGAATGAGTGAGTCACCTTCCTGGGTTGCATACGCCCCGACCGGCAGATCGCAACCGCCCTGGACCTCCCCGAGAGCGGACAGAAAAGCTCTCTCGGCCTCTACGCACGCCCTCGTAGGATGATGGTCCAGTGTTTTCAGAATTTCGAGCATCTCCCGATCGTCAGCCCTGCACTCGACCGCAACCGCCGCTTGTCCGACTTGGGGCAGCATGACACTGGTAGAGAGCACATGCGACACGGGATCGAGCCCGAGCCTTTCGATCGCCGCCTTGGCCATCACAATGGCTCCGCCTTGAGGGATTTTGGTCAGTCGTGTTCCGATGTTCCCTCTCAAGCTCACGAAGCTGAGGTCCGGCCTCAGCCAAGCAAGCTGAGCTCTCCTTCTTATTGAGCCTGTCGCCACCGTCGCCCCAGCCGCCAAGTCTTGAAGAGAGGACCCGACCAGAACGTCGCGAGGGTCGCCCCTTTCCAGATAGCAACCGATTGCCAAGCCGGGCAATGGAGAAGGCGCAAGGTCCTTCGCGGAGTGGACCGCCAAGTCACAAGTCCCATCCAGAACGGCCGCCTGAACCTCTTTGGCAAAAATGCCCTTGCCGCCAATTTCCCAAAGAGGCACATCGCCGAGACGGTCGCCCTCGGAGGTGATCTCGACGAGCACAGACTCAACACCTGCGCCGGCAAGTTTGGAAGCGAATGTCTTTGCTTGCCAAAGGGCCAGGGGTGAGTGCCGTGTCGCTATGCGAACCTTCTTGAAACTTTCCGCCATCGACTACCGCCCGGCTCCTTCAGCCACAGGCCTAGATCTCAAAAAGATCCTGCACCACCTCGCCCAACCGTTCACCCTTTGGCGTTCCGGAGGCTTCTTTCAACTTAACTGTCGGAGAGTGGAGAAGTTTGGCCACAATCGCCTTAGTCAGCGCTTCGACGTTCTTGGACTGATTCTCGTCCATTTCCGGGTTCTTGTTCGAGAACTTGGCAAGCTCGGCTACTCGGATGGAATCGGCGTGCTCCCTGAGCGCCGTTATCAACGGAGCCGCCTTCCTCGCTGCGACGGAACTCATGAAGCTGAAGACCTCTTCGGCGACGATCTCTTTGACCTGCGCCACTTCCGCCATCCTTGAGGCAACTCCCTCTTCGGCAAAGGCCCTTATTGCATCCATATCGAGAAGCTCGACGCCGTCTATATCGTTGGCTCTTGGATCAATGTCCCTGGGGACCGCTACGTCGACCAGAAGAAGGTGGTGGCCGTCCGGGTTGCGTATGTCTGAAGCATCGAGCACTACGGACGAGGAAGCCGTACCCGAGAACACGACATCGGCACCTTCTACAGCCTCGCCGAGACCGGCGAGGTCGGCCGGGAACACAGCGCAGCCCGAGGAGAACAGCCTGCTCTCGATCTTCCCGCACAGATCTTCAGCCCTCGAGTATGTCTTTGAGACAACAGTCAACGATTGGGGTGAATACGTGTCGGCGATGCTGTTTGCTATCGCACTGCCTACGTCACCCGCGCCGACAACTACGACGTTCCGGCCATTCAGTCCTCCGTCCAGCCTTCTTGCCGCCAAAACCAAAGCAGCCTGGGGCACTGATGTGATCCCCCTGGCAATCGCCGTTTCGGTTCGCACCTTCTTGCCGACTTCCGTTGCGTGGCGAAAGAGTGGCTGAAGAATCGGCCCCGCCGTGTGTGCGGCCGAAGCCTGCTCCCAAGCCACCTTCAGTTGACCGAGGATTTCCCCCTCCCCAAGCACAGCCGAGTCCAGCCCCGCTGCAACCCTGAAAAGGTGAGATACCGCTCCTTCGTCGTAATAGCTGTACGAATAGTCCGCAATCTCGTCCGCGGTCATCTCCGTCGACATTGATCCCG
>DAIDIS010000251.1 GCA_027451785.1 Acidimicrobiales bacterium | reverse complement strand
AGTCTTGGACCCGTGCTAGCAAGCGGTAAATACAGTGACGGTCAGACCGCTCGCGTCTTCGTCATGGCCGGATTCGAGATCAGCACTGGGATGACGTCCACTCAGGATGTCCTCGACCGGAAGCAGCAAATGTTCAAGCGGAGCCGCAGGCTTGGCTGGGTAACCAACGCTGACATGCAGATCACGGCGCCCAGCCAACCGATCTGTCGGCTTCTCGGAGTGTCCTGCGAAAGCCTCAACGGCTCATTTGTAATGGGGAACCCGTTTGTCGACTTTATGGAGACCTATGTAGAAAACGTCGGGGAATGGCTCCTCAGCATTGCTTTGCTCCTTCACAGTTCTCTGGAACCCTGGAAACGCAATGGCCAGACCCAGGCGATCGACCAAGCCCAAAGGTTTCTGCAGTCGCTTACCACATACTTGCAACAACCCGAGAAATACCAACTACTCGCCTATCACATTGCCAAAGCTCCTGAGACGATCCTGGATACCGTACCCAAGCAAACACTTGAGGAGAGCCTGAATGCCGCGCTGGGACAAGGCGAATGGCCGAGTTACCGCTTCAACGAGTGGAACTCGATCCGTATTCACGTAGGATCCGAACATCCCCTACTGGGAGCCGAGGAAACAGCGCGGTTCGTCAAAACCGCCCGCCCTATTCCGGACCCCTCAAATCCGGTCGGTTACGAGGTGAGTTGGGAACCTGAGGACGGGGACGAAGTTGCCGCTCGGCTGATTCGCAAGTTAGTAGAGCAGCATTAAGCCTGGATTTCTCTCCACCGCTACATCAAGGGCTCGCGTTCTCCTGCTTTGGCACGACGTACTTACTGGGTGCCAAAATGGTGCCATTTGACCGAAATGAAAAGACTCTCTGCCAGGGGGATCGGGAAGAAGGGCTCCAATACGAGGGAAACTGGCACGCCCGGAGGGATTCGAACCCCCGACCAACTGCTTAGAAGGCATTGGGAGGGGGAAGGCTGCTACATGCGCCGAATTCGCCCGATTGTAGCCAACTGCCTACCCTCCACTGCCTCGACCACCAACCCTAAGCAGTTGGACCATCGCCGGAGACGAACCCGGCGGCAGTGTAGCACAATTGGCTCAGAATTGTCCGGAAATTGGTCGGTCATGCCGGAAAACTCCGCAGAATGCCCATGTAATTCTTCGAATTGACCGACAATTGCCCTCAAAAGATAAAATGATACCTTCGAGTGGAAAGCCCCCACCTCAATACCATGGTCATCGGCACCATGGTCATCGGCTCACGATGCCGGCGCCAACTCTCGCACGTGAGCGACGTCGTTGGAGCGTGTTGGCCGCACTTGATCCGCCAACAATGTCGCCACGGCGAACGTGTCGCCACCCAGCGTTGTGAACTCGACCGTATAGCCCTTGCCTTCTTGGTGCACCATCACCACCGTTCCCAGATCTCCAGCGCGCAGGCCATATTCGGGCAAGTCCGTGGTCAAGACAACGGTGCTTAGCTCGTCAATCACTTTCGACCTTCCTTGAGTGGATATGCGGTCACCAGTCGCGGAATACCTTCGTCCATTTCGATGAACCATACCGAGCGTATCCGCGGTGTCCGAC
>DAIDIS010000250.1 GCA_027451785.1 Acidimicrobiales bacterium | reverse complement strand
GCCACCACGCCCACTAGCGTCGCCGATACCAATTGGCACACCAAAACCAGCAACAGCACCGGGTTTAAGAATCGTTGTGGCTTTTCCACAAGCCGGTTGAGGGCCTTTGCACCCCTCCTGCCCGACTCGGCCATCGAACTGGCCTTTGTCTTGGTAATCCGAGTCAAACCGGTTTCGGCGAGAGCGAGCAAGCCGGAGAAAAGAATCAAGACCACAATCACACCGACGAGTATCCAATCGGTCGGCTCAAAGCCTCGGAGTGACGCCACGACTGACCCGGAAGCACTCATGGAGCTCCCACGCCCTCTGAGCCGACCGCCTGTTTAGGTCTGAAATAGTTATCCAGGAGCTCCTGCTCCTTGGACTCCATCACTCTCGCTTCGTCCTCTTCCTCGTGATCCATTCCGAGTAAATGGAGTATTCCGTGGACTATTAGCAACGCGAGCTCGTCGTCGAGCGAGCACTCGTGCTCGACAGCATTTCGAGCCGCGACTTCAGGGCAGATGACAAGATCGCCCAGCGAGAACGGCACCTCCGCTCCAGGACTGTGGGCATCTGCCCCTTCAATCTCGTCTCCCTCGAAGGAGAGCACATCGGTAGGGCCGGATTTTCCGCGGTAGCGGGAGTTGAGGTCCGCTATGGTCTCGGTGCCGACAAAGGCAAGGGACAGCTCAATGTCGCGGGATAAAGGGAGCAAGACTCCTGGCACAGGCTCAAAACTGCCGCGCTCTAGAACTTCGGTTGCCAAATCTCCCCAGCGACCCAGTCCTACTACGTAACCTTGTTTCTCCTCCGACACCAAAACGGTGACTGGCATACCTACCTCAGTGCCCGCCCGACCTGTTGGATCCGAATGCCACGACGGGCTTCGTTTTCCCAGATGCTGCTTTCTCGTAGGCGCTGACGATATCGGCAACGATACGGTGCCTCACAACGTCTTTGTTCCCCAAATGGACGAATTGTAGGCCTTCGATACCAGTGAGAATCTCCTCCAGGCCTTCCAGCCCTGACCTGCCTCCCATAACGTCCACCTGGGTTATGTCGCCTGTAATCACGGCCGTAGAACCGAAGCCGATTCGAGTCAGAAACATTTTCATCTGCTCTGGAGTGGTGTTCTGCGCCTCGTCCAAAATTATGAAGCTGCTATTGAGGGTCCGGCCCCTCATGAATGCGAGCGGCGCTATCTCGATGGTCTGTCGCTCGATTAGGCGAACGACCACTTCTGCGTCAAGCATGTCATAAAGGGCGTCATACAGCGGCCTCAAGTAGGGATCCACTTTGGACATCAAGTCGCCGGGGAGAAACCCAAGTCGCTCTCCCGCTTCCACTGCCGGCCTGGTCAAGATGATCCGGGATGCCTGCTTCGCCTGAAGCGCCTGAACAGCCAAAGCGACCGCAAGGTAAGACTTCCCCGTCCCCGCGGGTCCGATTCCGAATGTAATTGTGTTCTTGGCGATCGCGTCGGTATAGCGCTTTTGACCGGCGGTTTTCGGCCGGATCGTCTTTCCTCCGGAGGAGCGGAGCAGTTGAGCCCCAAGGACCTCGCTTGGTTTCTCGTCCTCGCGAATCATGTCGATCGTTCGGTGAACGTTTGCCAGGTCGAGCGTGTGTCCCTGCTTCAAGAGTTCGACAAGTTCTTCGAAAAGACTTCCCAGCCTCTTGGCATCGGGTCCTTCGATCGAAATTTCGTTTCCTCGAGCAAGGATCGCGGACTCAGGGAACGAACGCTCAATAAGGCGCAGAAGTTCGTCCTGCTGTCCTACCAATCCCACCATCAAACGGTTGTCGGGAACGAATACTTTTACGCGGGTATCAGACACTTGTGTTTGTCGTTAAGCGTAGAGCATCAGAGCGCAAATGTGAACCTGGCATGGACGCAAGTCTCTCAGCCCATTGTCCCGGAGAGCTGCCTCCCGCCGATGACGTGCATGTGTAGATGGCCGACTGAGTTACACGCATGCTCACCAACGTTGTACACCAGCCTGTATCCCGTCGAGTCCACCCCGTCTGACCTGGCAACCTGTTGAGCCAGAGAGAAGAGCGAGCCAACTGTCTGGAAGTCATCCGCTGAAATCTCATGGGCATTCTCGATGTGATATTTCGGGATCACCAATATATGAGTCGGCGCCTGTGGGTTGATGTCTCTGAATGCAAACGCAAAGTCGTTCTCACCGACACCCGTCGAGGGCACCTCGCCGCCAAGGATCCTGCAAAACAGACAGTTCTCATCCCGGGGTCCCAACTCATGCTCCTTGTCGCTTGGCTTCCACTACTCAATCCGGCGCTACATCTGCCCCGAAGTCAGCACCAAAAGAATTATTGCACCTGATAGCGTCCACAGATTGTGAACCGCAGGGGCATTTCCTCCGGCATAGTCTCCTCTGTGGTCTTCGTTGCGTTCGAGGCCATGTCCGTTACGACCGTTATGCCGGTCATCGCTAGGCAACTGCACGCCCTTGGGCTTTACGGCTGGGCCTTCAGCATTTTCATGATTGCTTCCGTTTTTGGCATTTTGATTGCCACTGCGATCTCTTCCCGAAGCGGGATAAGGAGCGCCTACGTAGGCGGCATCGTCATCTTCGGGCTCGGCTTGGTGGGCGCTGCCGCTTCTTCCGGAATGGCCGAGTTCCTCGCCTCCAGGTTTGTACAAGGATTGGGAGCAGGCGCAGTCGGTTCGATGTCGGTCCTGGCGATCGGGAAGTATTACCCGGAATCGGATAGGCCTCGCATGACGGCAGTGATGTCCAGCGCTTGGGTCATCCCTTCGCTCGTCGGTCCCGCTGTAGCCGGATTGGTCGCCCAAAGCATCGGTTGGCGTTGGGTCTTTGCCGGGTTGGTGCCCTTCGTCGTCATTTCCGGATTCATTGTCTCCAGGGTCTTCAGCCCCAGATCCAGGCCGATCCCGTCGCCTGTAGACGATCGCCCTTCGGCGTCGATTGCCCACGAGAGTGCCCGGTTAGCGATCTCAATAGGCCGCTACCTCCTACCGAGGAAATCGGCGAGGCGGGGCGTCGACAGGCGCGCTGTGTCGGCGATCGCAGTAAGGGCTATGACGAACTGGGGATTTTTTGGGGCGGAGGCGTTCCTGCCGCTGGCGCTGACTTCGGTTCACAAGTTCAAGCTCGTTGAGGCAGGTCTGGTCATAACCGCCTCTTCCATCTCGTGGACAATCGGGGCTTGGCTGCAGGCAAGAAAGCACCGGACCTGGGGAAGGGCAAAGATTCTGGCCCTCGGTACGGTCTTTTTGGGTGCCGGGATTGCGGGTTGTTCCCTGCTTGTGTTTCGTTGGGCGCCTGCGTGGCTGGCTCCGGTCTCGTGGACATTGGCGGGCCTTGGAATGGGCATGGCCTACACATTGGTGACCGTAGTCGTGCTTGACCGTCCCGCAGGAGAGACTGGAGAGATGCCGGTGGCCTCGCTTCAGGTGGTGGACGTCTTGGGGACGGCACTTGGGACCGGCATCGGGGGAGCATTGCTGGCCGCCGCAATTGGAGTTGGGTTCAGCGTTCCGGTGGGCGTTGGGCTAGCAGATGCAAGCTGCCTTGCTGCAATCCTGGTCTGTGTCGCAGCCGGTGGCCCGCTTCTCAGGGCTACAAGCTGAGAAGCGTTTCGGCCGACCCCGAAGAGTCGGATTGCTTTCCGGAGACTTCTGCTCCTGCATTTGCCCCAAGCTTTCCGGCATTAGGCCGGACAGTCGGTTTGTACTCGTAGTTCTCCACGTCGAAGCGCCTGAGTTGTTTGCGGAACCGAAATGTGAAGTCGGGCCACAGCGAGGTGTTCTTCCCGTTCTCATCCTGATACCAACTATCACACCCACCTTGCTGCCAGACGGTACCCTGGAGCTTCGATTGCAGGTCCCGGTTATAAGTCTCCTGCGCCCGCTCTTTTGGATATAACGCGGTGATCCCCTCTCGGCCCATCGCATCAAGGGCGCCAAGCACGTAGTTGATCTGCGACTCGATCATGTAAACCATCGACGTGTGCCCCAAGCCGGTATTGGGACCAACGATCATGAATAGGTTTGGGAATCCCGAGAATGTCGTTCCCTTGTAACCTTCGACGCCGTCCTTCGACCAAATCTCGCCCAGGCTATGGCCGTCCCTGCCCCTGATCCGCTCCCCGATCGGCAGCGGAAGAGTCTGGAAGCCCGTAGCAAAAATGATGGTATCGGTGGGTCTCGTCTCACCTGAGGACGTGACGATCGAATCTTCCCCGATCTCCGCTATGGAGTCCGTGACCAGGGTCGCGTTGGATTGGGTTAGCGCAGGGTAATAATCGTTCGAAATCAGGATTCTCTTGCACCCAATCGTGTATGACGGGGTCAGTTTCCTTCTCAGCTCCGGGTCGGCAACTTGGGACTTAAGATGCCGGTAGGCAATCTTCTGTTCGATTCCGAGGAGCCCTAGATGCCTCGTCAGGGCAACAACGGAAAACTCTCTCGTCCAATAGATCAGCGCTCTCGTGAGGCTCATGAAAAGGGGGACGCGCTTAGATAGGACTCTCTCCAACCTTCCGAACTTCCGGTCATTTCGAGGAATGATCCAAGGCGGGGTTCGCTGGTAAAGGTCGAGGTGCTCAACGATGGGCTGTATTGACGGCACGACTTGAATGGCGGACGCTCCAGTGCCGACTACCGCAACTTTTTCCCCTGAGACATCGTGCTGGTGGTTCCACGCCGCCGAATGAAAAATCGTTCCTTTGAATCGCTCAATACCTGGAATGGATGGCGACTTCGGCTCACAAAGAGCGCCGGCGGCCGAGACTAGAACATCTGCGCGAAATCTACCTCTGGGGGTAGTGATATCCCACGCTTGGGAATCATCATCCCAAACGGCCTCTTCGACATCGCAACGAAAGCGAATATGGTCACCAATGCCGTACTTCGACGTGCACGTCTTTAGATACTCGAAGATTTCACCTTGGGGAGAAAATGATCTACTCCACGAAGGATTCTGCTCAAACGAGAAAGAGTAAAGGCGAGAAGGTACGTCGCAGGCTGCGCCTGGGTAGGAGTTCAGGTACCACGTCCCCCCTACCTGGTCCTCTCGCTCCAGAATCACGAAGTCCCGCATGCCTCGCTGAATCAGCCGGATTGCCATCCCTATGCCCGAGAAACCACTCCCGATGATCGCCACCTTGAAGTGCTCGGTCACCTCCGGGGAGGAAGGTCCCTGGCCTAAATGACGCTCTGTGTTTCCAATGGAGCCTTCCAACACTCCGTCCTTCCATACGGCATCTCAGCCGAAAATCTCATTGGCCGCTTAGGAATGCTGAGTGGCACACAGCCCTACAGGATTCAACAATCGACTCGGCTAAAAGAAACATTGATGTTTCTATAATAGAAGACTAAAATCTCCCGTAGGCAGATGTCAACCAAAAGTTCTCCGAAATCCGCTGCAACTAAACCCGCACTCGGCGCAAGGTCCACTTCTGGCCCTGCCGACTGCCCCGATGACGGCGCCAACGACGGCGCCCATGACAGGGCTGATGACGGCGCCCATGACAAGGCTGATGACGGCGCCAACGGTCGTACCCCTGGGGATCCCAACAACCTTCGCATCACAGGCAGGACCCCAAGAGTGCTGCCAAGAGGGAGGCACGCTGCCTCAAGGAAAGTGGTCGAAGAGTCTCAACGGATACGTCTGGTGGAAGCAATGGCCAAAGCGGTTGCATCCAAGGGATACGCGTCTACCTCAGTTGCCGACGTCTTGGCCTTGGCGGGAGTGTCCAGGAAGAGCTTCTACGAACACTTTGCCAACAAAGAGGAGTGTTTCGTCTACACCTACGACCAGGCCGTCGAAATGATCCTCGACGACGTGACCGCCGCTACCGTGACCGCGCCCGGTATGGTCGAGGCGGCGGTCGAAGGCACTCGGGCTTATCTCAATTTTCTCTCAACGCACCCGGAGATGGCCTGGACATTCCTGATCGAAGTTGTCGCCGCCGGGACGCTGGCAAACTCCCGCAGGACCCTGACCCGAGAACGGTTCGCGAAGCTATTTGCCGACCTTTACAGCGAGGCGCGCGCTGACCAACCTGATCTTCCGACCATTCCCCATTACAGGTTCCAGGCACTTGTCGGCGCCAACGACGAACTCATATGTATTTACCTGCGCGAGCACGGCCGCGTTGACACTGAAGAATTGTTGGATGCAATCATCGACTTGGACGTTGCCCTCACTTTGGGAAGCGAAGTCGTTGAAAACCTCGCCACAAGGCAGTAGCAAGGCCCTGGAGAAAGAGGAGACGCACTTATTGGCCTGGGGACCCGATGGGTCCCGCACTCCCGGTGGGTCTAGCTCCGGTTTGCCTTCGCGACAATAAAGAGACCCAGAGCGACAGACGTCACCCAGGAACTAAAGGATGCGCGCCGTTTCACCAACCTTCGGAGACGGACCCTTGGCACGACAATGACGCTAATAGTGTCGCTATGTAAAAGCAATACCAATTCTTGGTTCCGCTAATGCCAACGGTCAGACGTTAGTGCCGTCCATACCGTTCACACCGGTGAGACGAATACCCCACACCAATTCCATACTCTCGCCGACTCCCAGCTCGATGATTCCTCGCTTGGAGTTGAATGAGTTGGGAGGACATGTCATCGGCTCTATGGCTACGGATTTCCTTGCCTTACCCGTCCCGAGGGTGTCGCCGGTGAAAACCATGAAATAGTTGAAGGCGTCATCGGCCCATACCTCGATTGCATTCTCACAAAGGCCACAGGACACCGTGAGTGTGCGCTCGCCTGCCGCAGGCTCGAATCCAGTAAAACAGGTATCGAGCACAGTGGAACCGATTTTCCTGCCTCCATTGAAGTCAAACTCAGTGCCATCGACTGCGGCGACAGACACCGGCAGGCTGCGTTCGTCCGCGATGAAATACTGGCGGGCCGGAATCCCAAGAAGCCATCGATCGACCTCACAGCCGCCGCCTCCTACACCCTCAAGCTTTTCGCCTGGAGCGCCAACATCTGCCACGCACTCTTCACATGCCGCCAATCGCAAGTATGGGTGAAAGCCGATCCCGAATGGCATCGCCTCGTCGCCACTATTACGAACAACAGTTTTAACTTCCAAACCACGTGACGAGACCGAGTATGTAATCCCAAGGTGATATTGGAAAGGGAATCCTGGTTCGGGAAGACTGTCGAGGCGCATCTCCACGGCCTCGGTCGTGACCTTGACAATTTCAAAGCGCCGCCAACGGACCAAGCCATGAATTGCATTGGAATTTTCCGGCTCGTCCAGCGCGGCTCTTCCAAGCCTTTTTCCATAAGTGTAAGTGCCTTTGTCGAGCCTGTTCGGCCAAGGGGCCAGCACCTGGCCCCTGCCCTCACGGCACATCTCGTCGGAGCCGAAGCCGTCCACTACACGCCAATCACCGAGGGAAAGCTCGCGTAAGGTAGCCCCAACTTCGGTGATGGTTGCGCTCAGCTTGCCGCTGGTAATTGTGACCTGCTGACCCGAAGGCGCTGCAGCAGCCTGCTTCACCCCAATGCACTCATTATTGGTTTGCGAAGTTCATTCTGTCCGGCTTGATATAAACCCGGGAGGCTCAAAGGCGCCGGATTGTCACAGCTCGATCAGGGTACGCACAACCCGTCCGGCCTTCATGTCGTCGAATGCTTGGTTGATCCCGTCGAGGCCAAGCCTTTGGGTGATCATCGACTCCAGGTCCAAACGCCCCGCACGCCAGAGCCTTATCATTTTGGCGAAGTCAACCCTTACGTCGGCCGAACCGTAGAAGCTGCCCATCAGCTTTTTCTCCATGAAAAAAAGCTCAAAGGCATTGAATTCGACCTTCTGGTCCGACTTTCCGGCACCAACGATAACGGCGGTCCCACCGCGGCAGACTGCGTCATAGGCTCCTCTGATCGTCGAAGGAAGCCCGACTGCCTCGAACGCATAGTCAAAGCCAACGCCACCAGTAACTGCGCCTATGGCTTCGAAGATTTCGTCGGGAGCAAAGGCGTGGGTGGCACCGAACTTCTGCGCCAACTCCCGCTTCGACTCTACGGGGTCGATTGCAACGATCTCGGCCGCACCCGCCAATCTCGCTCCCTGAATTGTCGCTATTCCGACTCCACCGCAGCCGAACACAACAACCGAAGATCCCGCCTTTACCTTTGCTGTATTGATGACAGCACCAACTCCGGTCATGACCCCACAACCAATGAGTGATGCAACATCGAATGGGACGTCTTGGGGAATCTTTACCGCCGCCTGAACCGGGATCACGGCTTCCTCCGCAAAGGTGCCACAGCCCATGCCTCCAAATGCAGGCATGCCGTCAACTTCGAATCGGGGCATATAACCCTGGGTCATCGACACCGCAGTACACACGTTCGGGTGGCCATTCAGGCACGCAACGCACTTTCCGCAAGGAGGGTTCCAACAGACGATTGCATGGTCGCCGGCCTGTAAATCGGTAACACCCTCTCCAACTTCTACAATCTCGCCGGCTCCTTCGTGGCCGAGTACGCAGGGCGTCGCCTGGGGAATGGTGCCATTGGTTACAGACAGATCGGAGTGGCAGACGCCGGTGGCCTTGATCCGGATGCGTACCTGACCTGGACCAGTGTCGGCAATCCCGACGTTGTCCAGGATTTCCACCTTCTCCTCACCGATCTTTCGGATAACCGCTGCACGCATTGCAACTCCTTCCAGCTAATCAAGGCTGTCGAGAAAGGTTACCCATGCTGCCGGACGAGCAGGCAGTGACTGATTCGGCAACCGATCAAAGTGTGATTGTCATTGACGACTGTCGCAGTTTATGCCGCAGACAAGTGGCTGGGTACTGGTTTTTGAGGTTTGGTGCTTTTTGTTCCTAAAGCCCATGGACGGGAACCTTTCCTTCCACTGCCACATCACCGATCAAGACCCGCCTTGAAAACGACCTGGGAATTGGAAACGACCTAGGAAACGGTCAGCCGGTTGAGTCCCACTGAGTTCATGAGGTTCGAAAAGAACGACGACATGAAGTGGAGATCGCCCAAAAGCAACACGGCGCCCCACCCGATCAGGACCGCTCCTGACACCGCCGCCACGGCGCGACTGTGCCGCTTTACCCAACCGAACAACGACAACGCCCGCCCCCACGCCACCCCCGCAGCCAGGAAAGGCACACCTAAGCCGAGAGAGTAAGCGACCAGGAGAACGATCCCTCCCGCCACCGAAGACCTGGAAGCTGCAAGGGCGAGAACTGCCCCTAAGACCGGACCGATGCACGGCGTCCATCCGAACGCGAAGGCCATCCCCATCAATCCGGATGCCGGACCACCTACGTTCGGAGTGACGTAATGAAATCTTCTTTCGCCGCTGAGCAGCCTTGGCAAGTACCCGGTTGCTATCGCCGCCCCCACGAGGACGGTCAGCCAACCGGCAATCGTCGTCAAGAGAGCCTGATTGTCCCGCAGGACGCTACCCAACCCGGATGCGGCTGCTCCAAGCCCGACGAATACAAGCGTGAAGCCCCCAATGAACCAAGAGATGGTCCCGACCAATGCCTTCGAGGACTGGCTGGCCAGTCCTCCGACACTCACACCGGAAACCATCGACATGTAGCCGGGCACCAGTGGCAGAACGCAGGGCGAGAGGAACGAGAGCATTCCTGCGCCGAAAGCTGCGGCAACCCCCACAGGGTCGAATTGAATTGCCCCGGAGATCACTTGCAGAACACCCAGCTCTAGAGCTGGGACTTGACCAGGTTGATGTCAGCGTCGACCATCTTGGTCACCAAC
>DAIDIS010000249.1 GCA_027451785.1 Acidimicrobiales bacterium | reverse complement strand
GCACCCCCTTCTCCCAACCCAACCATCAGCGCCTATGAACAGAACAATGAAATCGTGATCACCGGCACGGGGTTCGCTCCTAGCTCGAACGTGACGATTGTCGTGGATATGAACAACACCATCGGTGTGAACGGCTCTCTCAGCTCATGCCCACAGCTGCTACAGCAAGGCTCCCTAATAGTGACCTCTCGAAGAGATTCGAGCATATCGGCAACGATCAACCCTTCTACCTGGGCGCAATTTACTCAGAACGGAGCTGAGCCGGTTTGCCCAGGAGAGCTGACTTCAGTCTTGGCTGGCAACACCCAAAACGTAACGGCATATGTCCCCGGCAATCCGGGCGTTTCAAATCAGGTGAAATTCACCTGGGTCAAGCAATAGCCCAGCCGGGGGACAGCTCCAATAGAACCGAGTGGCCTCGAATGGAAGTATCTCACAAATAAATCTGAAGGCCGCAGCTTCATGCTGCGGCCTTCAAGCCGCCGCCCCCGAATCCCTCGCTGGCCCACCGCTAGACCTCTGAGACCAGGTCTTCGGGGATCTCGTCGACGAATCGGGATCGCCGGTTGTACCAAGTCTCGCCCCATTGTCCCCTTGAGTTCGCGTGCGTTATATACAGGCGCTCTCTGGCTCTCGTGATTCCTACATAGGCGAGTCGGCGTTCCTCTTCGATTGACTCGTCGTCTCCAACGCTTCTCGTGTGAGGGAAGATGCCCTCTTCCATTCCCACAAGGAACACCACCGGGAACTCCAAGCCCTTTGCCGTGTGAATCGTCATCATGAGTGCCTTTGAAGAATCGCCCTCTATCGAGTCTTGGTCGGACTGTAGTGAAGCCGACTCCAAAAACTCCTCAAGCGTGGTGAAGTTGGACGCCTGGTTGACCAGCTCGGAGAGGTTGTCGATCCTGCCCTCGTTCTCAATTCCGCCTTCTCGCTCCAGTTCGGCAAGATACCCGGTATCAACGAGGATGGCCCTGATGAGGTCGGCCACAGGCATGTTGTTGTCGACCGCGTTGCGGGCGGCGTCGATCAACGCCAGGAAGGACTCGACCGACTTTGCCGTCCTTCCGGTGATTATCCCGGCCTCCGCCGCTGCCTTGAATGCCTCAAGGAGCGAGACCTTGTTAGCGGATGCCCACTTGTCGACCTTGCCAACCGAGGTGTCGCCGATCCCGCGCCTTGGCACGTTGATGACCCGTCTCAAGGCAATCTCGTCCTTTGGATTGGCAATGATTTGGAGGTAAGCGAGGATGTCCTTTACCTCACGGCGGTCATAGAACCTGGTACCGCCCAGAACTTGATAGGGAATCCCTCGCACTACGAGCTCCGACTCGATGGCCCGGGATTGGGAGTTGGTCCGGTAAAAGATCGCAACCTGGTCATTGCGATAGGGACCACCCCTCGTCAGATGCGCTATCTCGGTTGCAACCCAACGAGCCTCATCCTCTTCGTGCAATGACTGGTGGACAAAGATCCGGTCGCCCGTGCCTTCGTTGGTCCAAAGGTCCTTAGGCTTTCGCAGGGCATTATTGGCGATCACCGAGTTGGCCGCGTCCAGGATTGTCTGAGTGGACCGGTAGTTTTGCTCCAAGAGCACGGTCTGCGCATCCGGGAAAACCTTCTCGAAGGCGAGAATGTTGCGGAGGTCCGCTCCCCTGAAGCCATAGACGGACTGATCAGCATCGCCGACCACGAAGACGTTGCGGTAAGCCTGCCCGAGTAGAAAGGCGATTTGCGCTTGCGCCCTGTTCGTATCCTGATACTCGTCAATAAGGATATGGCGGAATCGGTCCTGGTACTTGGCCAGAACCTCAGGATCGGACTCCAACAGTTCATGGGTCAACATCAACAGGTCGTCGAAATCAACAGCGTTGGCCGCAAAGAGCCTTCGCTGATATTCCGGATAAACGGATGCGACCCTTTGAGCGAAGACGTCGCCTTCCCGGGCCGTTGCCTGGTAGGTCTCGAAGTCGATCAGCTCTCCTTTGGCCCGGGAAATGTGACCGAGCACCCTCTTGGGCGGGAACCGCTTGGAGTCGATATCGAGGTCTTTCAAGACGTGACCGACAAGCCTGACCGCGTCCGATTGGTCATAGATCGTGAAGGAAGAGGTGTAGCCCCGCTTCGGCGCTTCGGCCCTCAGTATCCGAACGCAAGACGAATGGAAGGTCGTAACCCACATTCCTCTGGATACCGACCCCACAAGCTCCGCAACCCTCTTTTTCATCTCTCCGGCTGCCTTGTTGGTAAAGGTGATGGCGAGAATCTGGCTGGGCTTGACCCCTTTGGCGTCAACCAGCCAGGCGATCCTATGAGTCAGCACTCTCGTCTTGCCTGAGCCCGCACCGGCAACCACCAGCAAAGGGCCGGACTCATGGGTCACGGCCTTCAGCTGGGACTCGTTTAGGCCCTCCAATAAGCGGGACTCG
>DAIDIS010000248.1 GCA_027451785.1 Acidimicrobiales bacterium | reverse complement strand
CGCATATCTCCGAAGTCCAGGGCGGTGAGGTGGCGGTAACGCAGTACCGCGAAATGTCGTTCGGGGTCGGATAGCCTATAAACGGCTGCTGCAGCTTCCGCCGCTAAGCTCCGGCATTCACCTGCATTTTGCGGACCCCAGAGTGCCGCTATCGCTGAACACGCTACATCCACGAAGACCGCCGGCTCCCGAGCCTCTCGCTCAATGGATACCGCCGACCTCGCCAAGTGTTGCCGTCTGGATCTTTGCTCCGTATACATAAGCTCTGCAGCGAGGGCCGCCATCAGTCTGCAGCGAGTGGTCCCATTTTCCGCCACTGCCCCAAGAGCGTTCTCCAGGGCCTCAATGCGATCAGGGTCCGCCGATCCAATGAGACTGGGTGACCAGTCGTGGCCGGCAAGTACCGACTCAGCCATAAGAGAAGAGTCCAGCAGATCGGAGGCGATATTCGCCGCTTCCAAGAACATCTCTCTGTGCTCAGGCAACCCCGCTGCCTTTGCGGAAAGGCCACCGCTGATCTTGACCCTACATGCTTCGGCGGTGCCACCTTGTCCGGTGATCTCGAGAAGCTTTTCGGCCTGCCCATACCAACTCAACGCTTCCTGAAAGGCCAATCTCGCCATGGCATCGTCGCCTGCCAGTCGAGCGTGGGCACATGCCCGATCGGCATGTGCCGGAGCATTCGAGAAGTGAAATGCCAACGCAGCATTGTCGCGAAGACAAAGCCCTTCCATGGTCTCGGCAATGGCAAGATGAGCCCTGGCACGCCTGGAAGCACCCCATCCGGCCATCAGAGCTTCACGGACAATATCGTGGCTAAATCGCCAAAGGTCGAGGCCGCATTCTTCGATGAGCCCGGCGTAGGATGCGATTTCCAATGCTTCTAATGCTTCTTCCTCATTGAGACCACAGGCGCCTCCAACCACGTCAATCCGGAATTCAGTACCGACCAACGCGGCGACGGAAATCATGTCGGAAGCTTCCCGGGGAAGTCGCCCCACCCTCACCGCTACAGCCTCGACGATGCTTTCCGGCAGGAAGTGCTCAAGCGAAGCGGGAGCCGAGGCCCCGGACTGCCCCGGCTCAAGCTCTCTCAAGGCTTCAATCACGTTCACGATGAAGAACGGGTTGCCGTTACTCCTGGCACAGAGTTCATCTGCCGCCTTGTCGCAACCTATGACCTTGACTCCACTTGCTTCAAGTAAATAAGAAACGTCACCGACGGCGAGACCCTCAAGCTTTATCGAGGAAAGGCAATTCATCGCCTTGACCTTTTGGAGCCAATCTCTCATCTCCATCGTCGGCCCGGTGTCCCGGAATGCCGCCACAACCAACACGTCAGTCAGAAAGCGATTTCCCAGCAAGTGCTCCAATGCTGCAAGCGTTGCTTCGCCTGCCCATTGAAGATCATCAGCAAAAAACACAGTGGGCGAGCCGCCTCCCGCAGAACCGATCCATGAAGATATGGCGTCGAAAAGACGATGCCTCTCTAGCTGACCGCTTGACGACACGGGAGTCGCAATACCAGGAATGCTTAGGCGCAGATCGGGAATCAAGCGGACCAGTTCCTCCGGATACTTCCCGAGCCTCGACGAATCGAGTTCACCACGTCCAGCTTCGACGAAATCCGCCAATGCGGCGGCAATCATCTCCATTGGCGGGCCTGCGCCCTCCTTTGCAGCGCCATAAACCGCAACCCATCCGGAAGCCTCAGCAATGAACTTCATCTCGCGGATGAGAGCTGTCTTGCCTATGCCCGCCTCACCCGAAATCGTTATCAATCCTGCCGGGGAGTTTCTTGCGGCCGACAGTATCGACCCGAAAATCGCCAATGGCTCCGACCTGCCGACAAACTCAAGGCCGCGGGTATCACTGACACCCTGCCGGGACCTCGGGCGGTTGCGGACCGAGCGAATTCTGCTGCGTTCAGCCGGGCACGGGGAAAATGCCTCTATTGGGCCTCTCGCGAGCCCGGCATCATGTCTGACCACAGCCGACTCCACGTCCCTCAAGAACCTGCTGGGAACGAGTCCTCGATCCGCTAGGACACTTCTGTGTTGCGCAAACACGTCGATCGCTTCACTATGCCGTCCTGCACGGTACAAGGCGACCATGTGCGCTCCGATCAGCTCCTCATGCCCTGGGTGATCCGCCAGAACGGACGCAGCCAGTCGTGCTGCTTCCCGGTCTAGGTTCATGGCGAAGTAACAACCAATGAGGCCGATCGTGGCCAGCAAGCGAAGCTCCGACAGCCCGGACGCTTCCGCTGAAGCCCAATGAGAAGTTGTGAACTCGACCAGTGGAGGTCCTCGCCAAACCGACAAGGAACGTTCCAGGAAGGCGGCTGCGTCTTCCCACTTCCGCAACGCTGCCAGCGCCTGGCCGCGCGACATGTCCTCTTTGAACACGTCCGCGTCCAGCTCCGAGGCCTCAAGCCTCAGTGAATACCCTCCCCGCAGATTAGAAATCCTGTCTCGGCCGATGATCGTCCGGATCGCTGCAACGTGCGTTCGTAGCGTCGAGGGAGCCGATTGGGGAGGTAAGCCATCCCAAATGTCATCCGCCAGGGCACCGGATGGAACCCGAAGTGGAGAAGAGAGTAAGAGCCTGCAAAGGAGCCTTTCCCGAAGCGGACCACCGAGATCTGCGCTGTTCCCATCGAGCGTCACCTCGAAAGGACCGAGGATCCCGAAATTCACCGCCTCCCACCTCCTCCTGCCGAGGCCGGGAAGGGCTTTTCCGGCCCCCCTTATCTTGCTGTTTCCTGCTTACGCTGCTTTCCCCTACTGTGTGGCACTCTACCAGTGTTTAATCCGAGGAGACAGGGGGAACTTTGCGCCACAATCGCCTAAAGGCGGGAGGTGCTTTCGATTCTCAGTCGCAACCTTTTTCCCGTAAGGAGCAAGGTGATCAAGCCATTCAGTTGCGCGTGAAGGTTAAGTGAGTGACGCCGGAACGAGTGCTAATTGCTTCGATATCAAATCGTCCCTCAATGTCCTCTAGTCCGTCCCAGAGTCGCTCTCCCCTTCCGAGGACGATTGGCACCACTGCTAGGTGCATATAGTCGATCAGGTCAGCGGCAAGAAACTGGCGCACGGTTGTGGGGCCTCCGCCGATACGGACGTCGAGTCCTCCGGCAGCTTCACTGGCCGCTTCGAGAGCGTTTTCCGGGGTGGCATCGAGAAAGTGAAAAGTTGTACCCCCTTTCATTTCGATTGAGGGTCTGTTGTGATGAGTGAGAACAAAGACCGGGGTATGAAAGGGTGGTTCGTCGCCCCACCAGCCTTTCCATTCCTCATCGGCCCACGGGCCTCGCTGGGGACCAAACTTGTTTCGTCCCATGATTTCGGCACCTATCCCGCGGTTCCAATTGTTCGCAAATGCCTCATCGGCCCCGGTGGTTCCATTATCGTTTCCGAACATCAGCTGATATGTCCGGGTCGGGAACGCCCACTCAACTAGCTTTTTGTCCGCATGGCCAAAGGGCTCCTCCATGCTTTGTCCCTCACCGGTTGCGTACCCATCAAGAGACACCGAAAAGTTGTGAACTCGAACAATCGACATGGCCTGCTCCCTCTCAATAAGATGCTTGCCCAGGCTATCGAACTAACCGCCTGTTCGAATTTCCGAACAAGCCGACAGGCACTCGTGTCGAGGTGAGCACCTGGCGCACCAACGTAGATTCAAGACTGTCTGGAAGGGCGGCGGACTCTCACTCATTTCTGCTCTAAGCAAGTGAGAGACAACGGAAACAGCAAGCCCACCCCTACCGGCCGCGCCAACTAAGCCCACAGTCGCATCGCCGAACTCTTCGCGAAGAGTCGAACCGTCGACCTCTCTGCGGCGAGTTAAACCAATCGGAGTTTCGGATAGTCCTGGAAGCGGAGGGCGATGCACCAGCAATCGCTCTATGACCCGATCTTCTGCAATCGGACATCAACAGACTCAAGCGTCGATCAGAGATTGATCGCAGATCACTCAGACGCTATTTTCCGACCTGATGCATCAAGAGACGCCGGCCACCGAGGGCATCAAGTACATCGGCTCAAAACTGAAGCTTCTACCCTTCATCTTGGAGCTAGCTCGAAAGGTAGAGGCACGCACCG
>DAIDIS010000247.1 GCA_027451785.1 Acidimicrobiales bacterium | reverse complement strand
TCCGAGCAGCATTCCCGTCATTTCCTCGCTCTGTTTCTTTATCCGTACGCCTCGGCAGAACCGGCTCCGATTGACCTCAGGACAGAATAGGGGCACATTACCCGCCATCAGGACAACGCCGAACTTCCTCCCGAGCTCAAGCTCGGCCAGATCCTGTGTAATCCAAGCAAGCCCGGGGGCCCTTCGCTCGGCCTCTCCAATCATCGAGACGTCTACGTCGACGCCGATCACTTCGACTCCTTGACTGGAGAGTTCTACGGCTACTCGGCCAGTTCCACACCCTGCATCAAGAACGGAGCTGGGCGTATAGGAAAGCACCAACTTCGCCTCGCCGTGAACGTCCTTACCCTGCGCAGCGAGGGCATCGAACCTCGCCTGATACTCACGACCGTTGAAGCTCTTCACCTCCTGATCATACGAGCAAGAATGATGCTTAGGACTAGGGGACTCTTTCCCCTTGGAGTCGCAACTATCGACTCTTCGCTTGCCGGCTTGGGTTTTGCTTAGATAAGAGGGCTATCTCGAAAGGCTTGATTGGTTTGTCTCGGATAAGGGATTCGGATGCAGAACCCGGGAACGGCGAATGGCCGCTCCAGGCTCTGGAACGTGGTGATCGCGCTTCCGGCCCCGGGTTGAGCCAAGCAGAAGCAGCATTAAGAACAAATGAGGGCCTCTCGAACACGACCCCACCGTCGCCCGGCAGAAGCATTTGGGAAATCACCAGGGCAAATCTGTTCACGAGGTTCAACGCCATCCTGGGCTCGCTCTTTTGCGTAGTTATTTTTGTCGGGCCTCCTCAAGACGGGCTCTTCGGTCTCGTGATCGCAATCAACTCTGCAATCGGCGTAACGCAAGAGGTCCGGGCAAAACGTGCTTTGGATCGCCTCTCAATCCTCACGTCCCCAATGTCATCCGTCAGGCGCGACGGATTAGACCTACGGATTGCTCCGCAATCCATTGTTTTGGGGGACACGGTCATTCTAAGACCGGGAGATCAGGCGCCTGTCGATGGGATAATTCTCGAATCCAAGGCGCTTGAGCTCGACGAGTCTCAACTGACTGGCGAAAGCATCACGGTCGGAAAAGCGGTGGGTGACGAAGTCCTTTCGGGTACCGCCGTGGTATCAGGAAGCGGTGTAATGCAAGCCATCCGTGTCGGGGCGAAATCCTACGCCGCCGATCTGGAGGCACGAGCCAAAAGATTCAGCCTGATCAACTCCCAACTACAGCAAGGAACCAATCGGATTCTCAAGCTGATCACCTGGGTCATCATCCCAATCGGTCCTGTGTTGTTGTTGAGCGAACTTGTCAGAAGCCATCAGTCTCTCCCGGACTCATTACGCGGCTCTGTTGCCGGAATCTCTGCCATGGTCCCGGAGGGACTGGTCCTTTTGACCTCAATAGCCTTTGCCGCAGGGGCGCTCCGGCTGTCCCGGCTCGGTGTACTAGTCCAAGAGCTGGCTGCTATTGAAGGTCTCGCCAGGGTTGACATCGTCTGTATAGACAAAACCGGAACCATTACTACTGGAGAGATGACACCAACCTCATTAACACCTCTCGGTCAACATACTTCCGAAGAATTGCACAACGCTATAGGGGCAGTGGGCGCAATGGACGCGAGTCCGAATCAGACGATGAAGGCACTGGCATCCGCATACCAAAAGCCTGAAGGCTGGGCTAATGGGACTTCCGTTCCCTTCTCTTCCGAATGGAAATGGAGCGGCACATACTTTACCGGCCGAGGGAGCTGGGTAATCGGCGCCCCAGAGGTCGTGTCGCCCGCGATCATGAGCGATGCAACGTCGCCGATTGCAGCCCAGCAGGCGGCAGGAAGAAGGGTACTTGTTATCGCCCACTCCCCTCGTGGCTTCCCGTCGAGGGTCAACGAGCGACCGGTACTCCCAGCTGAATTGGAGCCGGCGGGATTCGCTGTTCTAGAGGAAAGGATTCGCGAAGACGCCGGGCAGACGATCGATTTCCTTCAGTCGCAGGGAGTAAGGATCAAGGTGCTCTCGGGCGATTCTTACGCCACGGTAGGAGCTATAGCCGACTCCGCCGGATTACAGGACTCAACAAAGGCACTGGACGCGTCGGCGCTCAGTCAAGAAGAGTTGTGTGCACGAGCTGGTGAAGTCAGTGTCTTTGGGCGAATCAGGCCTGAGCAAAAGAAGCAGGTGGTCGAGGCTCTGCAATCCGCAGGACACACGGTTGCAATGATCGGTGATGGAGTGAACGACATCCAAGCTCTGAAGCAGGCCGACCTGGGCATCGCTATGGGGTCCGGAAGCGCTTCAAGCAGGGCCGTAGCCCGGATCGTGCTGCTGAACAACTCGTTTGCCACGGTTCCCCAGATTGTCCTCGAAGGCCGCAGGGTTATCGCAAACATCGAGAGAGTTGCAAAACTATTCGTGACCAAAACGGTTTACGCTGCGCTCTTGGCAATAGTCGTTGGCATAACCGCCGTTCCCTATCCCTTCTACCCGAGGCACATGACAATAGTCAGCACTTTTACCATTGGTGTTCCTGGTTTTTTCCTCGCCTTCGGAAAGAGCGCTCCAATGGCCCAGCCCGACTTCCTCCGGCGAGTCGCGTTCTTTACAATCCCAGCCGGCACTTTGGCCGCCTGCGCAACCTACTTGACCTATGCCTCGGCGAGAATCGCTCCCCACGTCAGCCAGGAACAATCGAGGACCGCCTCCCTGATTTCCCTTTTTCTTTTTGGAATCTTGGTATTGACGGTTGTCTCAAGGCCGCTCAGTTTCTTCAAGGTGGGGCTCGTCGTCGCCATGGGGGCCTCGGCAATACCTTTGCTCATATGGAACGGGGTCAATGGTTTTCTATCGGTGTCCCTTCCTCCGGTCCCGATCACAATGGCGGCAGCGGGAGCATCCATATTGGCCTTTCTCGTCCTCGTCGCCTGGATGAAGGCGATCCTGGTGCTGCCGAGGGTCCGGACTTTCTTGGACAGGGCCATAAGTAGGTCCTGAGAGCAGAGCTGCCGGAAGAATCTAAGAGCTTACGGCGTCGAGGAGCGAGGAATATGTCTCCTCTTCCTGGAAAGTGTTCAGCTCCAATATCGCGGCGAGCCCGTAAAGGGAGCTTTTCAACTCTGCGGCCTCACGTTCGTCGATTCCGTTGACGTCAAGACGTTGAGTCAGCATCCCCACTCGCCGGATTTGTCTCACTATCTCGGTATGCCCACGCGACATAGCCTCCAGGGGATCCCTACCCCCTAAGTATTTCTTCAGCGACGGGTATAGGAGATCCTCCTCGGCCTTCTCGTGAGGCATAACATTCTCTTCAAGTATCTTGACCATCTCTCGAACTGAGTCAATCGAGTGCCTACTACTGGGAGAGATCGAGTCGGCAATCCGGCGCATTTTTTCGATATCTGCCATAACCGCGACGTGCTCCGCCGAGAATTTCTGCGCCAACTTCATTCCGATTTGATCATTCCAAGGTTTGCCCAGGGGTAACCCAGCACGAAGGCCATTGGCTATCGCAAGCACGTCTATGACTTCTTGTACCAGCGCTCCGGCAACGGCCGAAATCAAGCCGGCACTAGCCAGTCCCATACCGATAACGGAAAGGCCGATTCCACCGATAATGCTTTGCACTGCGATCTTGCGCGCTCTCAAGGCTAGGGACCGAGCCTGGCCCAGCCGTTCTAGGTGATCGGAAACCAATACGATATCCGCCGACTCAGACGAGGCTGTCTGGCCGCGAGCTCCCATAGCAACTCCGACATCGGCGAGAGCCAGCGCAGGGGCGTCGTTTATTCCGTCGCCCACCATTACAGTTGGGGCTAGCGCGCTCTCCTTCTTTACTGCGTGGAGTTTGTCCGCCGGTGATTGCTCAGCCAGGACCAAATCCACGCCCAGCACTGAGCCCACGGCCTCCGCAACTTCCTTTTTGTCGCCGCTCACAATGACGATTCGGTCCATTCCGTCTTCCCGCAATCGCCTAAGCGTCCTTGCGGCATCGAGCCGTACTCGGTCATTGAAGGTCAAGACTCCTGACGGTGTGCCATCAACGGCCACGAATACCGAGAGCGACCCATCGGTTTCGGCCTGCCTTACCGCTGCCTGGGCCCAACCAGGCATTTCCGTGATTCCCATCCAACGTGCTTGGCCTATTGCGACCTGATATCCGTCCACCAGTCCCCTGACTCCTTCGCCCGGCGTCTCCACCGACTGAGAAGGTGCGTGGAGCGCCAGTGCTCTTTCCTTTGCGGCCGATACCACCGAGTGGGCAAGAACGTGCGGGGATACCTGATCCAAGGAGCCTGCCAACCGGAGGATTTCGTCTGGGTCACAACCTTCGGCAACATATATCCCCGACAGTCGAGGCCGCCCTTCGGTAAGGGTGCCGGTCTTGTCAACAAGTAGCGTGGTGCACCTGGAAAGGCGCTCCAGAGCGGCACCACCCTTGACTATGACGCCAATCTTCGCCGCCCTCGACAGTCCCGATATCAGGGCCACCGGTGGGGCGATGACCAAGGGGCAGGGCGTGGCTATAACGAGCACCGCAACAGCCCGAGCCGGTCCCCCCAGAACCCAGCCAAGCCCGGTGGCAATCCCTGTGATTCCGAGGAACCATAGCGAGTACCTGTCCGCCATCCGTACCATTGGGGCAGTGCTCGCCTCCGCTGAACGCGCCATCCGGACGATGGATGCATAAGTGGATTCAGCCGGTGAAATTGTGACCTTTAACTTTGCCGGGGCTCCGGCGTTTACGACCCCACTTGAAACCTTTTCGCCAGGAGCACAGGAAACAGGTAGTCCCTCACCTGTAAGGGCAGACTCATCGAAAACCCCCGCGCTGATCATCAGGCCGTCCACGGGAACCACCGCTCCTGGAGCTACTTGGATCACATCGCCGATGCCGACTTCACCGAGAGGAATCTCGGAGAGACCATGCTCTGTCACTCTGGTTACCGTTCTAGGCGTCCGGTCTGCCAGCCCCCGAAGCTCTCGTCGAGCGCGTCCTTTCGCCCAGTCCTCAATCGAACTACCGGTCAGGACCATTACCGCAATCACGGAACCTGCAAAATACTCCTTCAAGGAGACTGCACCAACAATCGCCAAGAAAGCGACAACGTCAACGCCAGTCCGCCTCTCCCTCAGAACAACCAGAACGGCCGAAACCAACGAATACCCGGCTGCCAACGCTGCTGCCGCCATCCAAAATACCGACGAAACTGATCTCGCCGAAGCAAGGCTTGCAATTCCCCCACCGACGAAGCCCAAGGCAACTACGGCAAAAATTAAAGTAGCCAGGTGCCGGTCAATTATCTTTCGCATTGTGATTGCCGCATTTCATCCAGACCCGGCACTTCACAAGATTATGTCGTGCGGCCAGGACGACCTGAAAGTGAACAACCAGAAGCCGGAATGGTCTCGATTCCGGGCTTCAGCAACTTGCTGCAGTTGCCTCTAGTGCTGACCGTAGTCTGTCGGCCGCTTCCTTGGCGAAAGACAGCATAGATTCCTCTGTAATCAAATCCATCGGGTCAATAGCCCAGACATTGGTTCCAATTGCCGACTCGGTGAGCACGACGTTACATGGCAAAAGCAGGCTCATCTTCTCGTCGATCTGTAGAACCTCATTTGCGAGCGAGGCATTGCATGCACCCAGGATCTTGAGAGGTGCCCGGTCAACGCCCAATTTGGCACGAAGGGTAGCTGCAATGTCGATTTCAGTTAAAACGCCGAAGCCCTCATCGAGAAGGCATCTCCTAAGCGCCAGCTCAACAATCTCCATCGGCTGAGCAATAAAAACCTCGATACTCTTCAAGGGACTCCCCCACTTTGGACAATCTTGTAGTTTTTGTCAATAATTCCAGCTCGATGCGGCAGTACCGAACCGGAACCCGATTCCACCAGCTTCGCCGCCGATAGGTGGCTGGCACTCCAGTAATACAATTAAGGTACAAACTCTTAGATACATGCAGCATATCGGGGATAATCCTCGTAATCGGACTTTTTGGGCAGAAGTGTGGGTATCGCCTAAAGGTGTTGCCCAATTCGAGGCTTCGTCTGTAACTTCAATGGTTGAGAAATTAACTAGATGGGTATCAGGACGTACGGTGAGGATCTGTATTTGGGGAGTGGTAAATATGGGCAGTTGGACTCGATTCCCTGAGCCGCGGGCTGAGTGAGCGACAAAATCACCATCATGCACAGGTCCGCTGCGGCAAACGAGGTCGCCAGTATGGGTTCAGTTGAGGTCTCGATGGATCCT
>DAIDIS010000246.1 GCA_027451785.1 Acidimicrobiales bacterium | reverse complement strand
ATCTTTGAGCCGCTCCTGAATGATGAGAGCAAAGTCGTGGCGGTAATCTGCATCAACAGCAGGTACGGGATGTAACCGTGCATCCCGCCCTCGAGATAGAAGACCCACACCAGCCATATCCCATCGATGAGGCTTCCAACTCTCAAGACACTCCGGATCGCGTTGGTGCCCAACACAACAAGCAACGCCGAAGCAATTACCAGACCACCGTATAAAGCTGCTGTCCTATAGAAGGTAGCCGGGGTCGTGGTGCGAGATCCTGGTGACGATATCCAAAAGACAATCGGGAGCAGCCAAAGAATCATCCTTAGCCAAGTTGTCGATTTGAAGCGATCGCGAAGAGGAACCAGAGACTGGTTGATCTCTACGGAATCGCCCGACGCACGAGAACTCGCGACTATCACACCACACCTCCTTCCTCTTCATGGTCATCGTCATCAGGAGGAAGGAACTCAAGAGAAGGATCTCCCGAAACGTTCGCCATCATCAGCTTGGGATCACGCCTGTCAATTGCGTCTTGACCCAAAAGAAACAGGATCAACCCCCCAACCAGCAAAATTATGAACGGAGCGTGATTTACGATTCCTTTCCCGAGACTTGAAAGCTTTTTAAGATTCAAATGACTGAAGGGATTGTCGACGCTTCCGGTTAAAATGCTTCCGATTCCCCCCCATGGCCCGTCCGCACCGTTCGCACTGGATCCCCCACCATTCGCGCCTGCTTGAGCTGAATTGCCTGAAGCCCCAAGCGAACCCAACGCTTCTTGAGTTGTCCCATTGCGACCCACGGACGATCCACTTCCGGACGAACCGGACCTACCCTTGCCCCTGGTAGGCCTACCCCCCGCCTTGCCTGTCGAACCTGGTCGATTTGAGACCGAGCTTGATCCGCCACTACCTCCGCTGTTCCCATTAGCCGAGCCGGAGCCAGGACTGGAGCTGCCGGAGCCCGCACCACTGGAAGAGCCATTGCTGCCATTAGCCGCGCCTGTGCCGGAGCCGGAGCCGCCATTTGCACCGGAGCCTCCGGTTCCAACTCCCGACGATCCCTGTCCACCTGAACCGAAACCACCGGCGCCATTTCCTCCGGCGCCATTTCCTGATCCGGCACCAAAGCCGCCTGTGCCACCCTGCCCTCCATTGGTTCCAGTACCGGAGCCGCCCCCAGTACCAGAGCCAGAACCAGAACCCGAGCCGCCTGAGCCGCCTGAGCCAGGGCCGCCAGAACCCGAGCCGCCTGAGCCAGAACCCGAGCCGCCTGAGCCAGGGCCGCCGGGCAGTGGCCCCCAATTACCCCCTCCGGAAGTTCCACCGCCGGGCTGGTCCTTTATCACTCCACCCGTTCCACCTGCCGAAGTGGTTGACGTAGTTGTTGGCGGTTGGGTTGTAGTAGTCGTGTTCGTGGCCTGAGTTGTGGTTGTCGATTGTTGTGTCGTGGTCGTTATTCCGCCGCCCCCGCCACCTCCGCTGCCGGCAGTCGTCGTGGTTGCGGCAGTTGAAGTCAGCTCCCAATCGATCTCCGCATTGCCGCTTAGGCCCATAGCGGCATTGTTGTTCTGCACCGAAATCACGATTCTGTAGCTGCTTTGGGAGGTGGTACCCGTATTCCAGTTGGTCGCAATTGGGGGTGTCTGGGTTCCGCTGTTGTATTGAGCACCACTCAGGGTCCCGTTATAGATGGAAGGGCCTACTTGGGTGAAACCCGTACAGTCCCCAAGGTTTCCTCCGCTCCCTTCGTCGACCTCAAGGTTCAAATACGAAAGCAAGGAACCCGAATAGTTCGATATTCCGAAATAGACGAGAGCATTTCCCGTCGATGGCCCTGAATAGGTCAATGAAACGCATTTGCTCGCGGTTACTCCCGGCTCCAGAAGTTGAGAGTTGAACAGAGGACTCGATCCGGATCCGCTTATAAGCGGCATGCTGGAGATCAGTTCGGTATTAATCCTCTCAGAGGGGTTCTTGTACGCAGAAGCGAAGACAAGAGAGATCAGCGTTCCGACGATGAATACGGATACCAGGACCTTGATGGCCACTACCGACCTACTCCGGGTCCGGTTTGGGTCCTGTCCAGGATCATTTTCAATTAGGTCAAGCACCAGCGAGGAAGCGCTCTCGGGACGCGCGGAGCCAAGCACTCGGCCCGCCCCCCTATGGCTTCCCAGAGTCGAACTCCCGGGCAACCTAGGCACCTACACGCTGCGAGGTGCTCACTTAATATCCGTCCCTACCGGAGAGACCCATGACCTGCCCTGAGGTCAGCTGGCAATGATGGGAACCTCCCCAACTTGAGACCGGCACAGCCGGCCCATTTACCTATGGTTATTGGTCGACCGAATACTCAGGGTGGTTTAGCTTCGTGTCCTATCCGCTCAAATCTGCGATCACTCGCTAACCATCGTTATAGGTCTCGATTCGCCAAGAATTTGACTCTCGCTGCCCATTGATTGCCTTGGCTTACCGGCAGACACTACGCTCGCTCAATGCGGCAAGCAGGCGGGCCAACGAGACTCAACATTGATTCATTTGCGATCGGTCTTGTAGGCCGGACGAAGGGTAAGGCCATCAAGGTTGCGCTCGGAGCTGTTCTCACCTTTGTCTCGGCAACGAGCCTTGCGAGCTGTGGAAGCAGCGCCACCAAGCACGCACAGGGGACGGCTGACCGGGGTCACGGCGACGCAACGACCACAACGAATCCTTC
>DAIDIS010000245.1 GCA_027451785.1 Acidimicrobiales bacterium | reverse complement strand
CTTGGAGTCCTTCCGGGTGGTGATGGAGAAATCCATGGACCGTAACCCGGAGATGATAGGCACCGTCCTTACCGAAGCGGTGGTCAAGGTTCACGTTGGAGACGAGCGAATCGTAGAGGTCGCTGAAGGCAATGGCCCGGTTAATGCTCTGGACTCCGCCCTCCGCAAGGCCATCGGCAGGCGCTACGAGGCCCTATCCAAGCTTCACCTGACCGATTACCGAGTGCGGGTGATCGACACTGCCAAAGGTACAGGTGCTGTCACAAGGGTCCTCATCGACTCCACCGACGGAGAGTCCACCTGGACCACCATCGGTGTATCGCAGAACATCATCGAGGCCTCTTGGCAGGCCCTCTCCGACTCCATCGTTTACGGATTGCTTCACCAGAAAGGTGCAGACTCTTGAGCCAGCCCAACTTTGCCCCGACCACGCCAGAGGCAGACGTGAGGCCAGTCGACCGCTTGCCCGCTCCTGAGGCTTGGTCCCAGACCAGGGTTGCCGAGTTGACCCGACCGGGCCAGCCCATCGGCAAGATGCGGGGAGTGCAGGGACCGGACCAAGGCTATGCGCTGTCTCTGGCACATCGGTTTGAGAGTCAGTTGAACTTGAAGGCCGGCGAACACGCCGAGGACGCCATTGCTGCATGTGTTGGGGTGGCTATGACCCGGGCCTCTCACTTCGGGAGGGCGCCGGTCTCCAAAGACTTGGAGGTCGCTTTCTCCATCTGGGGATTCATTGGTTCGTGCCCTGATGGACTCGCCGATGAGCGCACGTGCATTTCCGGAGCATCCCACAACTACTGGGTGCAGCTGGATGCGACGAACAGGGTCCCTGAGATCGTTGCGGCCATGAGCCTCGAACAGGTCGAGTCGGCAAAGTCGGAGAACTGGAAGAGCCTTTTCGAGCCCTCATGATGGCTATCGCCATTATAGGGAAAGTCAGCGCCCGGCTGGGGACCGGATTGGTGTGCTTGCGATCGATGTGATCGGACCCGACGACTGGGAGCGGTTCAGGTTGCTTCGGCTTGCGTCGTTGGGGGACGCTCCCGATGCCTTTTACTCCACTCTGGCTGAATGGTCCGGTGAAGGTGACACAGAGGAGCGGTGGAGAACTCGGCTTAATGACGTGCCACTGAATCTTGTCGCCACTGTGCAGGGGATTGACGCCGGAATAGTCTCTGCCTTGGTGAACGAGGATGGGGATGCGGAGCTGATTTCCATGTGGGTGTCTCCCAGGTTCCGGGGACAAGGCGTGGGGGACCGCCTGGTCGGAAAGGTAGTCGGCTGGGCACGTGCTCAAGGTTTGGCTGGTGTCACGCTGGGAGTGAAAGCCGATAACCAGTCGGCGATTCGTCTCTACAAGCGCAACGGGTTCGTAGACTCCGGATGGTACTCGGACGGCTCAGAAGACGAGGCTCGAGCGGAGCCGCCTCCATATAGAAGAATGAGCCGAGCGCTGTAGGGGTCGCGGCTGAGTTCTGCCAGGGGGTAGGGTAAGTGCCGGTGGAACCAATCGAAAGGCCGACGTGACTTCAGCGAGTGCAATTGACGTTCGTAACCTCTCCAAAACATTTGGCGAAGTCACGGCAATTACCGATTGCTCCTTCCAGGTACCTTATGGCTCGGTGTGCGGCCTTCTTGGGCCAAATGGAGCCGGTAAGACCACGATTTTTCGTATTCTCCTCGGGCTTGTTAGATCGACTTCGGGTGAAGCGTTGGTTGCCGGATTACCGTTTGCGGCTCATTCGAGGCCTCCTCTTGTGTTGGGGGCCACACTTGAGGCGACAGGCTTTTTCCCCGGCACAAGTGCCAGAAGTCATCTGACGATTGCGGCCGACGCAATTGGAATTTCCTACAGCGCAGTCAACTCGGTTCTTGAGAGAGTTGGCCTTCTCGAAGTGGCCTCCAAGCCTGTTCGCAAGATGTCACTAGGGATGCGCCAGAGACTGACGTTGGCCACAGCCCTGTTGGCTGATCCTCCGATCTTGATGTTCGATGAGCCTACGAATGGCCTCGATCCCGCTGCAATTGCTTGGTTTAGATCCTTTGTAAGGGCAGAGGCGCAAAGGGGCAAGGCCGTTTTGATCGCTTCGCATATTTTGGCGGAGATGGCTCAAACGGTGGATACCGTTGTTGTCATTTCACAGGGATCGGTTCGCGCGAATTGTTCTCTTGAGCAGTTGCGTGCGCAGTCGGCAACGCGGACTTTGATTCGCTGCGAGGAGATTGAGAAGGTGGCAGGGTTGCTGGTCGCTCGTGGCTGCCCAGTTCAATTTACTCCCGATGCCACGAGGATTGTTGCGGATGGGATAAGCCCGGAGGAGTTCGGAAGACTGGCAGTGGAATGGGGAGTTGCGGTTTTCGAGCTTAGCTCCTCGGAATCTTCGCTTGAGAATGTCTACTTCCAATTGACGGGAGAGTCCCATCGTGTCGACTCCGGCGTTTACTCGGGTGGAGCGTTGATGGCTGATGACGGTTCAGGGTCGCCGAGATGACAGTACTCGTTGGCCCTGAGCTTTGGCATGGCAAATCATTGAGGTTCGCGAGATTGGTGTTAAGCGAGTCTCGCAAGGAACTCAGCTCCCGGACGCTCGTTGCCATCATTATCTTGTCTACGGTCGGCTCGGCCGTGTTCAGCTGGCATTATCGACTTCATGATGCACTTGAGGTCGCCGTACACCTATCGTCGTCGTCGTTGTTGAGCTTTCTGCATTCCGAAGTAAATACACAGATCGCTTCGTCTCAAATATGCATTTTTGGTGCTGTGCTTGGCGGAGCGATCATCGGCTCTCTTGAGTGGAGATGTCGAACCTGGCCGACTTCGCTATTGAGTACCCCGAGCCGGTTGAGGCTTTTGAGCGGAAAAGCTATCTCCGCCCTGTTGTATTTCTGGACGCTGGCATTGGTCAGCTGCCTAGCCAGCGTCTGCGTTGCGTTGGTCGGATTCTCGGGTGCGAATGCAGCGCTCGCCGAAAAGGGGCTAGGTGAGCGGTTCACGATCGCTACGGCATTGCACCTTCTTGCCACTTACATTGGTCCTCTATTGCTGGCTTGTGGCGTAATCGGAATTTTGTGGATGGTAGTCGCCAGTACGATCAGAATTCAGGCCCTGGTCGTTCTGCTCGGTTTGATCTCGTCTGTAGGAATTGCACGCTGGCTGGCGGCCACACATCCTTACGCTGCCCGCTGGCTGCCTATCTGGGCCGTCCAGGGATTTGCCAAGACGACGCCTTCATTATCGTTTGGCTCATTTGCGATTCGAACGGTGGGACGCGCCCAGTTTTCGGTATCTCCGCTTAGTGCGGGTACTGCCATTTTCTATCTGGTGTCGCTGGTGTTCTTGTTGGCCGCGCTCAGGATGCTTGCGTTCCGTCGAATTACCTTCAGGTGAATGCGCCGGATCGGTTACTTTTGTTGCAGGGTAATGGAAAGGCGGGCCGGTAGGTGACTATTCCGCATCAGCGTTTATCAGAAGGAGCACCCAATTGGCTACGGTCGCTTAAGGCGGAGTTTCGCCAGAATGTGAGTGGTCTTGGAATTCAAGTCACCGTCTTGCTTAGCTTCGTATTGGGCATTGCAGGTGCCTGGTTCGGAGTGGCCTTTAATCGAAGACTCCCCCCGGGGTCCCTTGAGGCTTCCGCGATTGGCGAGATCGTAGCAGCGGTATCTTGCATATTGATCGCTACTGCCCCCACTTACAATCAGACCTGGCCCTTGATTCTGGTTAGGACGCCAAAAAGACGACAGGTTTACACTATAAAGTGCCTCTTTGCTGCGATAAGCAGCGCGGCAATTGGACTGATCTGTCTGGCCGGAAGCGTTGTCGGATCGTTTGTAAATGGCAGTGGCCATCAATCCGCTTCCTTCCTAAGCGTCGTGCGACAGACGGCTGGAATGGCCCCGACTGTCGTGTTTGTTACCGTCGCCGTGAGTATTCCTTGGTTCGTTGTTGGAATGTTATTGCGGGATCGTATGTGGTGCGTTGCCATCTATGCGGTCTATGAGTTCGCCTTCATAGTGTTGGCAGCGTTTGAGTTCGTAGGAATTGCTAGATGGCTACCGGAAGGTGCGACCCAGTCATTGCTTCTTGGCTTTATAATGCCCGTCCTCGGACACCAGACTGATATAAAGCTAGGAACCGCACTACCGGTGGCGGAGGCGATCATATACATGGCTTTTCTCTGTGTGGCACTTGCTTTCTTAGGGGCGTGGCGATTTGAGTACTTCGAATTGTCATAGTACGTGAGTGGCACTTCCCAATTTCGGTCGGGCTGAGGCCAATGTCCTGGCCACGAGCGAGGCATCCTGACGGCCGTATTTTGGGCGAGTTGCCCGTAGGAACCCGGTGGAAATTCCGAAGGGATGGCCTGCCGGACGGAAATTCTGAAAAACTGGTGCTATGCAACCCATGACCTTGACCTCCGAGCAGAGAAGTTTCCGTGAAGTAATGCGCAAGTTCGCTGACGACAAGGTCGCGCCGTACGCGGCGGACGTGGATGAGCATTCCCGCTATCCCAGTGAGGCATATGATGCCTGTGTCGAGATGGAGCTGCCGTCGCTCTGCGTGCCGTCTGAATACGGAGGGGCAGGTGCCGACCACGTCACCCAGGCCATCATGGTCGAGGAATTGGCCAGGGTTTGTGCCTCCACGAGCGTCACAATTGCCATTTCCAAGCTGGCTACACTGCCGTTGATCAATTTCGGTTCGGAGGAGCTGAAGCAGAAGTACCTCCCCAAAGTCGCATCCGGAGAGTGGCAGGCAAGCTACTGCCTATCCGAGGCCGACGCCGGTTCCGATGTGGCTTCTATGCGGACCACAGCTGTGAGGGACGGGGACGAGTACATCCTCAACGGAACCAAGTACTGGATAACCAACGCCGGAGTTTCGAAGACTTATACCGTCTTTGCTAAGACCGATCCGGCGGCCGGGCATAAGGGAATCAGCTGCTTCCTGGTCGAGGCGGACTGGGGAGTGAAGGTCGAGAAGCTGGAAAAGAAGATGGGCCTGAGGGGAAGCCCGACCGGCGAGGTTCTCTTCGAGAACGTGCGCGTCCCGGCCGCGAACCTGATCGGTAAAGAGGGCGAGGGATTCCGGATTGCGATGCACACGCTCGACCGGAGCCGACCTTCCATCGGAGCACAGGCAGTCGGCATCGCCCAGGGTGCAATCGACCACGCTGTCGACTACCTGAAGGCGCGCAACCAGTTCGGCCATCCGATTGCCGAGTTCCAGGGACTCCAGTTCATGCTCGCCGATATGGTGATGCACAACGAGGCAGCGCGCGGGCTGGTCTACAAAGCTTGCGCTCTTATTGATGAAGGCATCGCCGACATGGATCTCTCCGCTGCCGGTGCAATGGCCAAGTGCTTTGCGGGCGATGGGGCGATGAAGATTACGACGGATGCGCTGCAGATTTTTGGCGGGTATGGCTATACCAAGGAGTTCCCGATGGAGCGCTTCATGCGTGACGCCAAGATCACCCAAATCTACGAAGGGACCAACCAGGTTCAGCGAGTGGTCATAGCCAGGCGAACGCTCGGCGCATGAGCGGAGGACCCAGGGTCCGTTTCGCGCCTTCCCCTACCGGCTATTTTCATGTGGGATCGGCTCGAACTTCGCTTTACAATTGGCTATTTGCCCGCAAGATGGGCGGCACCTTCGTGCTCAGGATCGAAGACACCGATACTGAGCGAAACCGGAGGGAATGGCTCGACGGTATCTGCGAGTCGATGGCTTGGCTCGGGCTCAATTGGGACGAAGGTCCTTACCTGCAAAGCGAACGTAGGCCTGATCACATTGCAGCGCTGCAGCGCCTGCACTCCCAGGGCGATGCCTACTACTGCGACTGCGTAAGGGAAGAGGTCGATAAGCGCAACGAGGCAAACGGGCGTAAGACGCCGGGCTATGACGGATTCTGCCGGGATCGTGGTCTTGAGGCCGGAGAGGGCCGAGCACTCAGGTTCAAGGTCGGCGCCGGAGACCCCGTGGTAGTGCACGACCTCATCCGCGGTGACGTGGTTTTCGAGCGCGACACACTGGACGACTTCGTAATCGCAAAGCCCGATGGGTCGCCATTGTTCGTGCTTGCGAACACCGTCGACGACATTTCGATGCGCATAACCCACGTGATTAGGGGAGAGGACCTGCTCCCATCAACGCCGAAGGGGATGTTGGTCTACAGGGCCTTGACCGACGCTGAGTACCCTGCGTTCGCACACTTGCCGATGCTCGTCAACGAAAAACGCCAAAAGCTCTCCAAGCGCCGCGACCCGGTAGCCATCGAGGACTACCGTTCAAAGGGCTTCCTTCCCGAAGCGATGGTCAACTACTTGGCACTGCTCGGGTGGAGCCCCGGCAATGATCGGGAGATTTTGCCGCTTGCCGAGATGGTTACCGAGTTCAAGATCGAGAGGGTAAACCACTCACCGGCGTTCTTTGATGTTGCCAAATTGGAGCACTTTAACGGTGAATACATAAGGGCACTGAGCGTCGAGGATTTTCTGTCCAGGGCCGAGCCTTACCTTAGGGAAGGCTATTCCGAGGCACAGCACTATGTCGGAAGTTTCGAGTCCGGCATCGTTGGATTCAAGCAGATAGCACCCTTGGTTCAAGAGCGGGTTTCAAAGCTCTCCGATGCCTGGCCGATGGCCGACTTCCTCTTTGTCGAAGACGACTCGGTCGCATACGACTCAGCCGCCTGGGAGAAGGTGATGGTCAACGGTAAGGTTGCGGCGGCCGGGATGTTGAGTGGGGCTGTGGAGCTTTTTGAATTAGGGGATTGGGACGCAGAAGCGCTGAAGTCGGCGACGTCTTCCGTAGGGGAGAAGTTGGGGCTCAAGCTGGGAAAGGCTCAAGCCCCCCTGCGGGTTGCGATCACCGGTAAAACGGTGGGGCCGCCGTTGTTCGAGGCCATGGTGGCGCTGGGACGCGAGAGCGTTCTGTCTCGCTTGAAAAGTGCGCAGGAGAAACTGGGTGGCTAGCACCTCTTCCTTCTAATTTCCGCGTCATGCGCCTGGACCAGTGGACACTTCCTTACCCCATTTCCCGTAGGCTCTCTTGGTGTGCAGCGGCCCCGTTGACCACGGCAGAG
>DAIDIS010000244.1 GCA_027451785.1 Acidimicrobiales bacterium | reverse complement strand
GTCGAACTCTCCGACGTGGCAAGGTAGGTTTCGAAAAGCCTTGCGGGTACCGATGGGGAACAGCGCGAGGCGGAGGGAATTAGGCTCGTATTCTCATTTGCCCAAGAGTTCGACCGTGCTCCTGCCTCGGATCGAGGCAGGATGGTGATGGAGAAACCTCCCAGTACCGGCGATCCTCTTTTCGATGCGATGATCGCTGCCCTGGCCGAGCACCTGAGTTCCAGTTAAGGTTTGTCGGTTCCTAGCTGGGTTACGGAGCCGGACCGTTTTCTTCAGACTTGGTGGTTCGTAGCGGGATTGAGGTCCCTCGAAGCCAATGCGCTGGTCCATAGCCCAATATCATTTTCACGTCGAGGAGTCTTCATCACTGAGGGAGCCCTTTCGTATGCTTGGTTCGCTCCTTGGCAAAGAGGAGATACGAAGTATTTTCGCGGAGCTCGATCAGGAGCCGGGAGCAATGAATGTGAAGGCCGACTTGTATGGGGTGGGTGGTGCAGCGATGGCTATCCCTTACGATTCAAGGCGGGCAACGAGAAACATCGAAGCGATTGTTGTTCCTTCTAATGAAGTACGCGAAGCGGCCAGGTGAGTCGGAGACCGGCTTGGTTTGCCCGGAGACTGGCTCAGTGACGTTGCGAAGGTGTTCGTCCCGGGAAACGACCTATCAAGTCCCGTCGTGTTTGAAGGCGAGAATCTTCAGGTAGCGGCAGAATCTCCGTCACCTCCTTTCCATGGAGCTGCTGGCGTCCCGCGTCGAACGAGACCAAGACGACATAAGACTCCTTTACCGGCTATGTGGGTTCGAAAGTGCCGAGCAAGGCATCGAATGGGTGGCCCCGGCGAATCCGGCGTATGTGATCCCGGCGCGAACGAAGTTCATGTTGGAAAAGATGTTTCCTGAAAAGCAACTGGATCCGAGTCGGGCATCCCGGCCAAGACCGCCCCTGACCTGCCCTGATGATGAGAGCGGGTGACGAGAATCGAACTCGCGTTCTCAGCTTGGGAAGCCCCTAACCCGGACTTTGTAAAGCTGGGCAATTTCACATAGTCCCAGTTCAATGGCCATTTCCGATTGTCCATGGTTGACCGTGTTTGACCACGAAATGCGTTCCCCTGTGGCACGGAAGTGGCACGCCACTGTGCGGACAATGTCCGGACAGGTATAATCAGACCAGTGAAACCGGCAACCACCAATCCCCGTCGGCACCGTCTGGAGGTCAGGGTAACACCTGAACAGGACGCGCTCATCCGCCAAGCTGCCGATCTGGAGGACACGACGGTAAGTGCGTTCGTCCTTGAGATTGTTACGGCCAGGGCTAACCGGGTGATCCGTCAGCAACGCGACACCGTCATCTCCAACGAGGCATTCGACCGTTTCATCGCCGAGCTCGACAAGCCGGCGAAACCGGTGAAGGCGCTCGTCGATCTCTTCAAAACCCACCCGAAGCTGCCTGAAGCGTGAGTCAGCCGGGGCTTCGCCTCGAGCGCTTGGAAGCCAGTCACGATCTTGAGCACTTCAGCTCGGGTAACGATGCTCTCGACACTTGGCTGAAGAGGCATGCCCTTGTCGCCCAAAGGATGGACACGGCTCGCACCTTCCTCTTGGTAGAGCCGGAAGGAATGGCGGGGTACTTCAGCCTGACCATGGGTTCAGTCTTGAGGCAGGAGGCTCCGTCAAAACTCGTCAGAGGGCTCCCCGCATTCCCGGTCGGCGTAGTCCTGCTCGCCCGTCTCGCTGTTGACATTGCGTATCAGGGACGTGGCATGGGAGGTTGGCTGCTCGCTGAGGCACTGCGGAAAGCCGTTGCTGCCGGCGAATCCGCTGCAGCTCGTCTGGTGGTCGTAGACGCCGTGGACAAGAACGCCGCAAGCTTCTACGCCCGTTACGGATTCGTGACCGTGCCTGAACACCCTTTACGTCTCTACCGGCGAGTGAAGGACATCCGGGCGAGCCTTGAAGCCGGTGAGCAAGAGAAGTAACTCCGTTTCCGGGATGTCGCTGTTGATAAGGCCGGAGTTCGGAAGTCCACCACCGCGGACCTTCAAGTGTCGCTTCTGTTCCGTAGGAGGGTATTGCGGTCCCTGCGGGTACTTCGTGGTGCGCTTGAAGCTGACATAAGACCTGGTCAACGGCAGTGATTGCTTTTCCGTTTGTCCCGTCAGTTGCTCGCTGTCGCAGTCAGTCTTGCAAGCTCCGTGCCAATTCCTGTGCCAAATTTGCCTGGGAAATCGCAGTTCACGTTTGGGCTGATCGAGGCCTGAGCGTCTGAACCTGAGTCAGAAGGTTCTGCTAAGTCCAATCTATAGACTGAAATATGTCTAGCTGATAGACTTAGATTGTGAAGCCAGTACCGACCCGGCGAATCCGTCGGCTTCTAGTTGCAAGGGGCTGCTTGCTCGTTGGCACGGAAGGCTCTCACGAGAAATGGCAGACACCCGGTGGCCTGACCAACGCGATTGTTGCTGGCGACCGGGAGCAAAGTGCTGGGTTGCTTCGCAACCTGGAGCAGGTATTCGCTTCGGAGTTTGGTGACAAGTGGCTGCAAAAGGACCTACAACGATGAAAGCGCAACATAAGACGCGAAAGCACAGGGCGACCGTCGAGTGGGATGGACGTTACTGGGTGGCCATTCCGGATTCAGGAGGAGTTACGCAGGCACGGAGATTGGACCAGATTCCTGCTCGTGTTGCTGAAGTACTCCGTCTCGTTACCGGCGAACAGGTCGAGGCTTCAGAAATCGATCTGGATATCTCGTATGACGAGGAGCTGGACCACTTAGCCGCTCAACTTCGGGATCGGCGCGCCGATCTTGAGGCGCAAGAGAGGGAACTTGCGGAAGTCACTC
>DAIDIS010000243.1 GCA_027451785.1 Acidimicrobiales bacterium | reverse complement strand
GCTGCGGGGGGTTGGGGGTTGGGCGCTGAGAGGACTAACGAGGGCTCATCGGTCGATCGTCTGCGTGTTCAAGTACATGCGCATGTTCGCATATTATCGAGGCAAGATCGGATTCCCTTTAGCGCGAATCCCGCGAATTTTTTGGCTCCGGTGATCGACCAGCGATTATCGCTTCGGCGAATCAAGCCGGGTTGCTAAGGGGTCAGCGACTCCCAAAGCTTTATCGTTTTGCCCAAGCTTTCCGAGAGTCTGTAGCGATCCAAAATTCTTTGGCGTGCCAAGCCGCCGAGCCTCTTTCTTTCGGACTCGTTCGCGACGAGCTGGTCAATCGCTGCGGCCATCGCCCGTGGATCTTGCGGCGGGACCATCACACCGCACCCTTTCAATGCCGATGCACCTACGACGTCCGTTGCAACTATGCACTTAGCGCACGACATGGCCTCCAGCAACGCCAACGAGAGCCCGTCGTAACGGGATGGCACCACTACGAGATCCGCCGACCGCAGATATGGAGAGGTGTCGGCCACATTTCCGATCCATCTCACCCGATTCTCAACTCCCAGAGTTGACGCTCGACTTTGGTATGCCGCAAGGTGCGGTCCTTCACCGATAAACAAAACAGTCACGTCACTATGGCGCAGCATGCCGAGCGCCTCGATCAGAATGTCTTGACCCTTTCTAGGGTCAAGCTGCCCTACACAGGCGATGACAAATGAGCCACTCTGGTCCCCTGTCGGCCCGTCTGGGGAGAACTTGGCTTCGTCTACACCGTTTTCGATCACATCGATCCGGCCGGCATTTCTCCCCAATACCCGCCGACCCTCTGCGGCCTCGTCTTGGGAAACCGCGACAATCACGTCTGCATAGCGAGCGGCAAACCTTTCGAACTGCTTGTACGCAACGCTCAAACGGCTCTGTGCCAACCAGGACCAAGCATGGGGCGAAAACACTACCTTCGGCAACTTGGAAGATGCCTTGCCGGCCAACGCGATTCGCCCGATGGCTCCGGCTTTCGAAGAGTGAAGATGCATTATGTCGAAGTCCTTCGAAATCCGCCTAAGCCTGGCCGCATGACCGAAATCTGCGAGCGTAGGAGATCTCACAAGAGAGAGCGGGATCATCTCAATCCCTCCGGCGGCCAACCAAGAAGGAAGATCACCCGAGGGAGGACAAGCAACCGCTACCCGGATTCCCCTCCTCTTCGCCTCGAAGGCAAGATCCCTCACACAGACGGCTACTCCGGCGACCGTAGGCTGGCAAACCATTAACACCGACAGTGTTGAGATATCTCGGGGCGCTACCACCCTGCCATATTGGCGTAAAATCTCGCAATCATGGGGGAACCGGATACCTTGACCACAGCCTCAGAAGAAGGATCTCCTTCTCTTCAGGACAAGACCAAGGCCGCCCGAGGTGTCTTTTGGCTCGGTCTGACGGCGGTAGCCAACAAGGGCTCTCAGATTCTGACTTTGCTTGTCCTGGCAAGGTTCCTCGACCCCAAGCAGTTCGGCGTGATCTCCGTAGCAGCGCTCACCTATAACATCCTGCAGGCCTTTTCGAATATGGGTATCCCGGATGCAATGATCTACTTGAAGGATCGAAGCGATGAGGTAGCGAGAACCGCCTTGACGATGATTACGGGAGCTGCCCTTGGAGCTTCCACAGTCATGTGGGTCACAGCCGGTGCTCTAGGCGACTTTTTTCACTCTCCTGCGGCGGCATTCGTTATCCGAGGCTTCGCCATCGCGCTTCCGTTCTCGGCGGCGTCTCTCGTTCCCTTGTCTTTGCTGTCGAGGTCGTTCAAGTACTCAACCCGAACAGTCACCGATACGATCCCATCTTTGGTCGGAACGGTCATAACGATCGGGCTGGTCATAGACGGCCACTTCCTCTACGGCTTGGTCATCGGCGAGATCACCCAGAGCGCCCTCCAGCTCACCATGGCACTCATTCTTGGGGAGCGACATCTCTTCGGGTGGGACACCGCCGTTGCAAAGGAAATAATCGGCTTCGGTGGTCCTGTGGCTATGAACTCAATGGCCACGCTAATTCTGCTCAATGTCGATTACGTAATTATCGGTCACACCACTCCCTCTCGGCTTGGCTACTACTCGCTTGCGTTCAGAATCTGCTTTACGCCCATTGCCTCAATTGCGTTCGTCATCAACGGCGCCGCGTATCCATACTTGTGCCGCTTGGGCTCAAAGGAGGATCTCGGCAAGGCAACAGCTTCACTCGTGTCCATGGTCAATGCAATTGTCCTTCCCGCGTACGCAGGCATAGCGCTATTTGCCGGGGACATTGTCCTCCTCGGTCACAAATGGGCGCCTGCAGTATCCACCATCCGCCTCCTTGCCATCTACGGGATCGCGTACACAATCTCCGGGACGATCAAGCTATCCATCACCGTTGCGGGCCGCCCGAAGTACGGCCTGTACGCAACGCTGACTCATATCGTTCTTTTGGCCATTGCGATCGAGTCGAACGTCAGAGCCGGGATCGCGTGGGTGGGACTCGACCAGGCATTGGTCGCCATATTCGGAATCTTCCTCAACTCCTACTGGGCATCCAAGTTCGCCGGGCTGAAGAGAGGGCCCATGATTTTCAAGCTCGCCCTCCCATTGCCCGGAGTAGCCCTCATGGCTTCGGTTATGTTCCTTGGGAGGTCCATCACCTTGTTCAATGCCGACACTTGGAGACAGCTTGCCGTTCTGGCACCGCTCGCGGGGCTTGGCTTTCTTGCAGTCTCCAGCTTCGTAATGCCCGACCTTTTCAGACAGGCAAAGGCACTTTTCAAGGGCGAAGGCGCAGGGATCCCGCCACCTCCGGACGCACCGATCGGTTCCTTTGAAAGCACGGAACCGGAGCTTGGCCCCGGCCCAGAGGCGATTACGCCAGTTACCTGAAAACCACCGTCCGCTTGCCGTTGAGCAGGATACGGCGCTCAAGATGCCATTTCACGGCTCTCGCCAGCACCGACGACTCCAGGTCCCTGCCAATGGCGGCCATCTCCAAAGGGGCAGTCGAATGGTCGACCCGCTCGACCTGCTGCTCGATAATCGGCCCCTCGTCCAAGTCCTCGGTTACGTAGTGCGCTGTTGCTCCGATGATCTTCACCCCTCGATCAAATGCCTGATGGTACGGCTTTGCACCCTTAAAGCTTGGGAGAAACGAGTGATGGATGTTAATGATCCTTCCTTTCAGCCCATTGGTTACATCCGGGCTCAGGATCTGCATGTATCTCGCAAGGACGACCAGGTCGATACCCTCTTCAGCAATCAGCCTTGTTAGTTCAGCCTCGCTTTCCGTCTTGTTCCCTTGGAGAACTGGGACGTAATGGAACGGAACGCCGAAACCTTCACAAAGGTCCTTGAAGTCCATGTGGTTCGAAACGACGGCGCCGATCTCGCACCTGAGGGCACCAATCCTTACTCGATAAAGCAGATCATTTAGGCAATGACCTAGCCTCGAAACCATAATCAACACCTTCGGAACGGTACCTGCATCCGCAATTTCGAGATCCATCGACATCGCAAATCCGAGGCTTTCCAGGCGCCGACGCAGTGCGTCGGGTCCGGGGGACCCATGAGTTGATTCAACATGGACCCGCATGAAGAACCGTTCGGTTCCCGGATCTCTGAATTGTTGGCTGTCCTCGATATTGAACTCCGCCTCTGCGATCACCTTTGAGACACCGTAAACAATCCCTACTTGGTCGGGGCACGAAAGGTTGATTATCAGCTGATGAGATGGCGGCCCGTCGTTGTCCCCTTCCGGCTTACCTGCACCTAGATCAAAGACCTCATCGGGCTCTACACCCGAATTCGTGCTGGCCAATTCCCGTCCTGCCCCGACGGCTTTGTCGCTCAAGTTCGTCTCGCTTTGTGAAGCTCGGCAATGAGCTTGCCTGTTGTTGGAACCCTGACCAGGGTAGTCGCGGCCTTAGTCATCCACCTCACTACGAGATCCAGATCACTTTCCGGCTCCAGGTAGGCAACGAGTCCTCGTCGGGAGTGGTCTTGAATGACCTTCCACTTGAATTCGGGAGTCAGGCCCATTTCTTCCAACAAGCCCGAGAGCTTTGGACCCAGGCAATGCAAGATCCCGATAGTGTCCAGCATTGCCTTGCCGCTTTCGCCAGGCTTTCCCGGTACCCAGGTCACGACTGGGATCTGCGGTCCGAACTGAGAGAAGAACCGGAAAAACCCGGGAGGCGGAGGCATATCGTCCTCGCTGACCTCCGGCTTCACGTTCAGCCATCCGCGGGGGTCACCTTCGCGGAACTTACGGACATGGCCGATCACTTGGTCCACGTCATCAAGAGAAAAGATCAGGTTTTCAGCTTCGTGGGGCAAGAAACACCTTTGCTTTCGATCGGACTCCAGTTAACAGAACCGTCACACTCAAGTCGATCTATGTTTACACAGCCACTGTACTGTCGTAATTGACGAGTCCATTCCGAAAGGCTCCGAAACACGAGGGCAATCCGGGTTATTTTCCGGGACCCAAGAGTAAAGCGAAGGAGGGTTGTAGTGTCCGAGTTAGTTGCAGAAATGTGTGGATCGCAAATTGAAGGTGGTGACGGATCGCAATGGTTCGCTCCCTCCGCGGAGAGCTACGACACTCCATGGGTCGCACAAGGCGACGAGCATTACCACGGCCTCGAGGTCCTTTGTGTCGGTGAGGCACGCTGAATCCTCACTTATCCGTGATTGTCAGCTAACCAGGCGGCCGCTTCCTGACCGACTACATGGTCGAGAGTTCCTTCAGACAAGTTCAGGTCAAGGACGTGTAACCCCCATGATGGCGGGAGGGAACTCGGCAGTACTGTGGTTCTAAGTCCGGTTGGGTGCGCCATCGAAACCGAGAGATAGCTAAAGCGGCCGTCGTAGGTGCATTTGGCATCGACGTAGTCGGGAAACCTGACAAATTTCGTCTTAATACTCGCCGTTGTCTTCCTTCCCGAGGTTGGGGAAAGGCCGCTCTGGGAAAATATTGCGGAGGCTCCAGGGGTTCGGCCCAAGTAAAACTCAGAGTCCAGCGATTCTCCTTGGTCCGCGAGCGCAGCCGGGTTCACGCACAAGTCCTGTGTGCCGGGGTCGGTGCCCTTTCCGAATATCGCGTCGGGCGGCGGGGGATCGCTTGCCTTGAAGGTCGAGTAGCCGATCACGCATCCGATCTCGGCTCCAGTCGAGCACCCTGGAATGTTTTTGAAGGTGTCTCCAACCAACGCCCCAATCGGAACATTGATTGTCGCCCCTGGGACGATCATGGAGATCATTCTTGCTCGAAGCGCAGGATCACCGTCGATAAGCTGCTGCGCCAACTGCACGAGTAGTCCCGACCCTTGCGAATGGCCGATCAACACGAACGGCCTTCCCCCGTTGAAGTGCGCAAGGTAGTACTTGAAGGAGTCCAAGACATCTGAATACGCAATTTGGAACCTATTTGCGGCATCGGGAGCCGTATCCGCCAGACCGAAAACCGTAACCTGGCGGTAGAGAGGTGCATAGAGGTTGCACTGCGAACCAAGCGACGCCACCTGCGTCCGAACAACCTGTACCTCCGAAGCGTGCGAACCGCTAAGAGGGGCGTTCGCCGAGTTGGTCGTGTCCACCGTCGGGTAAACATAGAAGCAGTCGAACTTGGCACCAAAAGTGGGTGCCGCGTGGGTGACGACCTTCGACCCGTCTGGCGCCACCGACGTGTAGGACAGATCGATGTCGCATGCATTCCGGGTAGCACTTTCTCCAGGAAGGCAGAGCCAATTCCGTTGGTTCGAGTAAACCTGGCTTTGAAAGCCTGGGAAAAACCCGGATGGCGCCGACGCAATGGGTGCCGCATGCAAAGCCCCAGTCAGGCCGGAAGCTTTGCCGTTCTTGGCGGGGCTCCCGCAGGATGCGGCCAGCAAGCCGATCGTGGCGAGTGCACACGCAGCCGTCCCCAGCACCGGTATTCGCAATGGGGTAGCTCTCACTGAACTACAGCTTACGGAATACCATGCCGGATATCAGCCCTTAGCTGCTCCTGTGGAGTTGCCGTTCACGCTGATTAGGTCGACGATGAAGATGAGAGTCTCATTCGGGGCAATAACCTGATTCCCGCTTGCGCCATAAGCGAGGTTCGGCGGAATAATGAGTTCACGGCGTCCTCCGACCTTCATTCCCACAACCCCCTGATCCCAACCTGGGATTACCTGGCCCTGACCCAGGGTGAACGGAAAAGGTTGGTTGCGGTCAAACGAAGCGTCGAATTGCTTTCCGGTCGAGTATGAAACCCCTACGTAGTTGACGACAACTTGATCGCCTGCCTGTGCGGTCGGGCCGGTACCTTGGATCAGGTCCATCGATACCAAAGAAGTCGGTGGAGCAACCTTGGGCACTACCACGGTGGGCTTTACCCCGAACGTGCCGGCAGGCGAAGGGGGCCATTGCCCACTCTGAGCTGCCGCCGTTGTGGATGATCCTCCTGCCCCGGCGGTAGTTGAAGTCGCAGCCGTGGTCGTTGTCGGACCCGCAGTAGTCGAGGTCGCCCCGGAGGCTTTCGGCTTCGAGGGACTCGACGAGCATGAAGCTAGTGTGAGGGCGATCAGGGTCAATGCCCCAACCATCTTGACGGAAACAGTCCTTTTCGACGACAGCACCTGATCCAGCTCCTAAGTTCCGGCGAATTGGTCTCATGGAACCTAACAAAGCCCTCAACCCGGGCACAAGGCGGTGACCCCCACCCGTGACAATCGTCGATGATTGGAAGGGATTACCTGGCAATCCAACTTCAAGCTAAGGGTCAGGACTGGAGCGCGCCCAGCTGGACATCGAAAAGCCACTGGGGCAATGTCTGTCCGATGGTTCCCGGTCCCCCGGCAGGTCCCGGACAGGCCTGAGACGGACTCGTCTTGGGTGTCATCTGCTGCAAAGGCACCCATAGGTCACCTTGGCTATCAACATCACCTTGGCGGATCATAAGGCAAGACAGTAAGTCCGCCGACGCCACCTGCCGTGCTTGAAGGCTGGACGGAGCTGACTCGACAAACCCACCCCCGTGGGCCGGTTCCACGAGAACAACGCAGCCGGTCTGAGACACCGCTACCATTCCAGCAGAGGGGTCGGGCGATCCGAGGTTGCCGTTCCGCACGAGCGGGCTTGTAGGTGAAACATTCGCCAAAGTATCAAGTGAAGTAACCTGCGCGAGGTTCGGGGCGCCATCGATAACCTGGCCGCCGCAAATGCCGCCCGCGCCGACGGGCACATTGGGATTCACCTCAGAGGTAGGCGAGCAGACCGAAATTGAGCCGACTTGCCTGCTGCATCCAGCCGAAAGCTCACCGTTCACGTCGGCTTTCCACTCGTCTATGTTTCCGGAAGCCATAGTGGGAGGATATGCCTGGGCCACCCACAAATCTCCGTGCGAGTCGTACTGAACCGCCTGAGCGGACATGAAGTTACTGAGGCCGCCGGAGGCAAGGGAATACTCGTCGCCGGAGATCGTTAGCGGAGAGATCGGGCTCAAGTTAGCGCTTTCCCACCCGGTGGATCCGGAAGAAGCGGACGCTGAGAGCTGAAACTCCTGAACCACAAAGGGTTCATATGACGAGGAAGATACGGTTTCGCTGTCCAAGCACCCGTTGGGAGACTGACCGGCCATGGGGCCTGCACTCGGGGTGGGGTCCTCATAGACATCCGAGACGATGGCGAATCGGTCTGTGCCGGTAGGCGAACTTGGGTCTGCGGCGGCGTACCTTGGCTGTATGCAGATGGGATTCCCGTCCACACCTTTCACTACGGCGGGATACTCCCAAGAGGTGACGAGCTTTCCGTCCGGCCCGAGAATCATCAAGCCACCACTGTCGCTTGCAGCCGCCGGGGAGCCCACCAATCCGCAGTCGCCGATCCTCGAACAGGCCGCCGCCGTGTACTGGGTAACCACCAGGTCCCCGGACGTCGGCAGCGTCGCAACGGAAGAAGGGGTCCTACACTCGTTTATCACTCCCCATCCTGGCGACCCCTGGGTATAGACAACCTGATCCGCTGGACACGCCAGCGAGCCAGCCGAAGGGTTGGATGCAGCGATCTGGTTTGCCGAATAACCGGCCGAGTACGACCAGGAACCACCGGCCTCGGAGAGCTTACCAAGAGTTGGGAAAACTCCCCCGTTGCCATCGGCGGTCCAGCTGGGACCCGAGGTACCGGGCAAAGGCGAGTACTGGAGGTCGGAGACGAAGAAGGCTCCGGCACCGTCCGCAGCGATCCCCGAAATCGACCCAGGCCCGGGTGGATTCAAGGTGGAACCCGCAACGGAATGGCCGCTTGACACTGAGATCAAGGGAATTGGGATGTTGCTGAAGGACTTGCCGCTTGCTCCGGGAACTCCAGACACAGAGCCATTCGAAACCGCCGAGACGGTTTCGCCCAACCCCGTCGGCTCGGCAAAAGGATTATCGTTTTGCTGTTCGTCCGCCACCAGCGCCGTCCCGTCTTGGGCGATTGCAACCTGAAATGCCGATTGGCCCGGCGCCCACTGCCAATTGGTGCGCTCCTGGGTCTGAACTTGGTCACCGGAGCTGAGAATGACCGACTCGTTCGGTCCGAGGGCGTATGCCAAAACACTTGATGGGGCACTCGCACTTGCCAATCCGTTGCCAGTAGCCGCAACCACTGACGACACTGAAACCACTATGGCGGCTGCAAGTGCCGAGGCCGTTCTTGAAAGGCTCGGAAGCTTAGATGTCCGCACTTGAAGTGCCCCCCTAAACGAATCGGATTGGTTACTCGAACCGTGCGCCCCCCCGAACAACACGGTTCAAACCACTCCCCCGGCAAATACCGGGTTCCGAATAGTTAACGGCCAATCGCGCCGGTTACTTAACAGGCTCTGTCACATCTCCATTCCGTCAGGCTGCACAACCGGCAAACGGCGCCGGAGACCGAGCATCGCTCCGGCAGGGTTCCCTCCCGGACCGTGCCAAACAAAGCGCCAAAGAACGCGGACCCAACAGCCTCACGATCGGGACGACGGTAACGGAAATTGCTCCCGCTTGCACTAGAGCCATGGCCGCAGCTTGAGGACGTAGCCCCGAAGCTACAACGTCTTCAACCAGGACGACGTGCGCGTTGGCAGGCAGAATATGCGACTGGAAGCGTGGTATCTCGCAATTCGTGGCTGAACTGGGAGACTGGCGCGCTACGGGCTGCGAACAGCGCAGCAGGCCCTCGGCGAATGGCGCGAACGGTGTCCGAGATACTTCCATCAACGCCTCCAAGGGATGCCTTTCCCTTCTCCCCCTGCTGGAAGGAACAGTTGCCATTATCAACCGTCTCTTTTCGCCGAGGACGTTACTTCCAAAGTTGGTACACAGAAACGCCTCGATAAGAGACACAAGGATGCTCGCCTCCCGGCTTGCCATGGCATCGTCGGGAGATATCGAATAAGCAGCCTTGAAGGCCCTGATTACCGCATAAAGGTTCCTAGTGCACCTAGGCGAACACTTCCCTAGAAAGCTCTTGGTCCCGAGGGAGACCGGGCGGATTTCCGCCAACTCTGAACCGAGCATCTGGGCTACCCTCGCGCAACTCCAGCATCTGGTCCAGCTCCTTGAGATCCAAGCTCGGCAGATTCGGCAGACCCCGGGACCGGTATCAGGAACCCGTAGGATCTGCACTACCTCTGGACTTGCTTGCCAATCCCCGAGGGACCCGTCCGAACGCAGGTTTCCGCGCGCACGGCCACCAGGCCATCCGGGAATATCTTCGTCAAACACTCCATCCAGCCCGCCCGCCATCTTCCACCCTCCGCCACTTCCGCCGATCTCAACCCACCACGATCACCCCAATCGGGTGTCTTGCCGACATCATCTCAATTGGGTGTGACCCCTTGTAAGCAACGATTACGACGCCATCTGGAGAAACTGACGGGCGACCTCTTCCAAACGCGCCGCCCTGCTGGCCTTGAAAAGGATTGCACCGATGCGTTCGATTGGCCCGATCTGCTCCCAAAGTTCCTCTGCGCCCTTGGCAACCGGAACTCCATAGGACGAGGGATCAGCCTTGGCCTCGCTGTTGCCGCTGTCGTAGGCAATCACTTCCAAACCGAGTTCTTCAGCAGTCCGAGATACACCGATGTGCATCTCGCGGGAGGACTTCCCAAGCTCTTCCATAGGTCCCAACACGGCCACCCTGGCCTTGCCCGAGGGCACGTCGAGAGACGCCAATGACCTCAGTGCGGCCTCGACGGAAGTAGGGTTCGCATTGTAGGAGTCGTCGATTACCACTATGCCGGATGGCAACACGGTCATCGCCATCCTCAGAGGCGATAGCGCAACCTTGCTTAGGGCGAATGCCACCTCATCCGGGCTCACACCGTTCACCAAGCCGACCGCCGCTGCCGCAAGAGCGTTTTCCACCTGGTGTACTCCCGGCACCGGAAGGTCAATTCGCGTACGCCCCCAGTCTGAAACCAAAAGAAACGACGCCATTCCTGTCGCACCGAAACTCACTGAATCCGCAAAGACGTCAGGAAGCGCTCGCCCTCCAAACCCGACGCTTGTTTCGGGTCCCCCATCCGCAGCACCGGTCCCATAAAACACTGGCCGCGCCGACGTCTCGCGCTTCATTGCACGGACGAACTTATCGTCGTAGTTCAAAACTGCGACTCCGTCGGGGGGAAGGCTGCGAACAAGCTCGGCCTTGGCATCAGCCACTTCCTCTATCGTGCCGAATTGCTCGGTATGGGCATAGCCAACCCTGGTCACCAAGCCGATGTTCGGCGCCGCAATGGAACAGAGGTGCTCAATGTGACCCAAGCCCCGCGCACCCATCTCGATCACGAGCGCACCCGTGCCTTCGGGAGCATTAGCCAACGTCAACGGTACGCCGATTTCGTTATTGAACGAGAGTTCGCTCGCGCAGGTCTGGAACTTGGTCGACATCACCGACTTCGCTAAGTCCTTGACGGTGGTTTTTCCCACGGAACCGGTTATTGCAATCACCGGAGAGGAGCCAGCAACCCTATTTCTAGCAAGCTTGCCGATCTGGGCGACAGCAGCCATCGTGTCGGTCGTAACAAGCAAGACCGGGCCGGACGAATTCAGCGGTGGCGCTCTCCGCCCTCCATCAGAATCCGCATGGTAATCGTCAAAAGAGTCCCCGTGAGATAATTCGCCCTGGGTGAAGCTTTTGTCGACACCCTTGGCAAGGGAGGCAAGGACTGTTTCGACGTATTCGGCCTCAACTACAGCTCCGGGACAGCCGTTCCGAATGGCATCTGCCACGAAATCATGCCCATTGCGC
>DAIDIS010000242.1 GCA_027451785.1 Acidimicrobiales bacterium | reverse complement strand
GGTCTCGGTGGCACGTACGGCGGATCTTGCGGGGATCTTCCGACCCGGTTGATGTTGCGTCGTTTCATGCCTTTTATTCTGACCGGAATGCACTCAACTCGGTCAGTGGCGAAGGTGGGGAAGATTTAGGACTTTTTGCCCTCTCGGTGGTGGCAGCGGACCCTATCGCGATTCGCTGGGTTGGCCGATGATGAATACATGGAAACAACGGGACGCACAATTCGGTTCCTCTCCGAGATCGACTGCTGGAGCATCCTTCCGGAAAAGGGAGTTGGGAGAGTCGGAATCTGCATAGACGGTCGGCCCTTTATCTTCCCCGTCAACTATGCGACATGGGGACGCTCCATCGTGTTCAGGACGGGGCCAGGAGCGAAACTGGGATCCGCCATCGACAAGGCCCCGGCTGCATTTGAGATCGACTCCACTGACATCATCTACCACGAGGGCTGGAGCATTCTCGCCACCGGAAGCATGAGGGAAGTGAAAGACGAAGAGCAATTGGACGCGATAGCGCATCTCCCGCTCGCCCCTTGGGCTCCTGGGGACAAGTCCCACTTCGTAAGGATCGAGATCGAAGAGATCACTGGTAGGGAGATTTTGTAGAGAAGGAGGAGGATAATGCGTACTAATCATGTGGAAAGGATCGGTGCAGCGATCGTCAGCGGGACTGCTTGCACACTCGGCGTAGCGTTGATCGTTGGGGCGGCAATTTCGGGTGCCGGCTCAGGAGCGGTTCTTCTCGGAACCTTGGCTGGAGCCCTTTGGCTGGCAACTGGAGTCTTTTACTCGGGTGCCGTACACGTCGGGACACCAAGCTTGCGCCGGGTTGATCAAGTAGGAGAAGCGTCACCTCGGATGACGGATTGCGTCGCCGAAGATGCAGACCGGGTTGCCGACGAGGCAGTTGTCAGTGTGGCGACCACTCGTTACCGGCCGATGTTCCTTCATCAGCCCACCAAGAGCAATGGGTCGTTGTCCAGGCACCGGAGGACGAAAGTCTTCCATTGAGACGACCTAAAATTTGGAGTTGCTGGAAGCTGGGTTGGATTCGTCGACCCAGCTTTCTGCGTTAATCGCCTTTGGCGGGTTCTTTCGACTGGGCCGGATTGGAGTTGGGCTTCGGTTTGTTGGCGTTAGCTCCGTTCCCGCTTGCCGCATTCCCGCTGGGGATTTTGCTGGGCAGTTGTCCAGCGGTCGAAGACGAAGGAGCCAGGGGACCCTGGTCGGCGCCTCGGTAATGTGAGTAGTAGCTGATTCCCTTGTCGATCTCGGAAGTATCCTTTGCGCGTGTGAGCACGCTTCCGACGACATTGACGTCCAAGTTTTCGATTGCTCTGACAGCGGTGGACAGTTGGTGTTGTGTGGATGAACCTGCTCGGCACACGAGAAGGACCCCTTCGGCTGCCATGGCAAGTAGCCGGACATCGGCACCAGCTTGGAGCGGGGGGGCGTCAATGATCACAAGATCCCCAAGCTCGGAAAGCGAACCCATATGTCTGAGGTAGAGATTCGCCTCGTCCCTTCGATCCGAAAGAACTTTCCCAGCCGGTACGACACGAAGATTGGGGATTCCCGGAACCTCGTAGAGGACTGACTTCGGATCCAGCCCTTCGGTTACCAGCGAAGTCAGGCCGGTGCTATTCGGGATATTGAATACCTCATGAACTTGAGGTCGGTGAATATCGCCATCGATCAATACGACATTGAGGCCGAGCTCGGCGGCCACAACGGCCAAGTTCACCGCAACGGTGGTCTTTCCTTCCTCGGCCCCGAGGCTGGTGATCGCTACGGTCTTCATCTTCCCTCCCCCGGTGGCGAAGACGAAGTTCGTTCTCAGAGCGCGGATGCTCTCTTCGAGTCGCGTGAGTCCGGGCGTGCCGATGACGAGGCGGGACCCATTCTTCAGTCGCTTCTCATCTGGGAGTATTCCGAGGACCGCAAGCCCGGTCGACTCTTCCAACTCACCCGCTTCGAAAACCCGCCCGAACAGCTTGTCCCAGCCTAGGGCGGCTGCAATTGCGATGATGATTGCGAGGATAACTGAGGCTCCGATTACGAGCTTGGGGTGAGGAGAAGCGGGTGCAGTGGGCAACTGAGGGTACGAATAAACCTGAAACTGAACAATCTGGTTATTCTGCTGCAGGTTCATAAAAGTCGTTGTGGCTGCTTTGGCGACGATTTCCGACTCGTTTGCGGTGGGCATAGTCGCCGTTATCGTGATCACGCTTGCATTGGTGGATGCGACGGCGCTGAGGTCTGAACCCAATTGGGTACCCGTTGCGGAGAACGGAAGAGATCCTGCGACCTGGTCCAGGAAAGAAGTGCTGGACAGCTGCTGAATGTAGGTCGGAATCAAGCTGGGAATAATGACCGGGTAGCTGGTAAGGCTGTTGGTGTTGGCCGGATTTGGGAGGATTCCAATTAGGGCGGAAGACTGGTAGGTCTTCTTCTGAGTGGATAGAAAGGCGAATCCCGCCAAGATCACGAGGCACCCCGCCAGTACTGCGACCAACCTGCGGCGCCACACGACCGCGAAGAATGCCTTGGGTGTCATAGAGCCATGATAGCTACGTCTAGCTTAAGGTTGCGTTACTTGGCGATATTGCTGGAATGCATCTGCCAGGTCGGATAGGGCACGGTGCATTCCTTGGGCTATCCATCGTCATCGAGCGATTCCGTGAAATCGGCAAAGGCTCTGAGGACTAGGTAGGCACAACAGCCCATGGCCTATTTGACGCAGTTTGCGAACCTACTAGTAGACATAGAATTTCCCGGTACCGGCGTTGGGATCCACGACGACGTATCCATTGGTGAAGTTTCGCTGGAAGGTCCCATTCGAGTTCTCGAAGTACTTTCCTTCCGGAGAGCCGAGGTTGAGGTGGAACTCCGGATAGTCAGGCGTCTCGGTGCCGAAAGCGAAGTCGGACACTCCGTCCTCTCCCAGAAGGAAGCTCGCATATGTGTAATCGAGTAGCTGGGTATTAGTGGCGGCGTAGCTTCCCGCATGAAGGATCACCATTCCGTTCTGGGGAGCGGAGGTCGTTGAGTTGAGTTCCTCCATGTAAGCTTCCCATGCCGGTATTCCGGTGACATTCTCGGAATCCGACCAAGACATGAAGAACTCTTCGTGCAAACCGGGAACCAGGCTGATCCACCGCTGCCAAAGCCCGGGAAACTCCATTTGGTAGCCCACGTTCGCTGCACCGTTGATGTGGTAGTAGCGGAGCGCCTTTCCAACAAACGTCAGCATCGCGGTCATGGCAACCTGGACTGACTGATCGGTCGGGTACTTGGTGGCAAGCCCATAAGCATTCGCAGTGTCCACGGCGTTGTCCATCTCAACTCCGTCCCAGCCATGCTTGAGGACGTCGTTTACCACGTTCTCAGCCCATTGGTAGACGTATTGGGAATTTCCGTAGTCCATCTCATACTGGTTGGGGTAACCATATTCCTGGAGCAGGGAGCCGCTGGAGGTGTGAAGGAACCACTCAGGGTGATACTTCATTGCGTAGCAGTAGCCGATACCCGTAGTCAGGAAAGTGTTGTCCACGCCATTCGTGCACTCGTTGATCCTCGTCGAGGTGAGATCCTTGTACTCCCAAACCTGAACATCAGGGTTCGCAGCTTTGATCGCCGGTATCCAACTGTATTCGTAAGAGTTCAGCACTATCACGTGGTAACGCGGAGCCACGACTGTCCAGTTGTACTGGGTACCTGTCAGATCTTCCAGGAACAGGTTAGAGGTGGAACTCGGGTAGCTGTACTCCCAATTGGACAGCGAAGTCGCTTTCGCCATCGTGTCGGTCCTGGCAAGTTCGGTTCCTATCAAGAGTCCGCTGACCATTACCGTGGACACCAGACCGACAATCAGCCTGCGCGCGAGAATGCTTCTGAGAATCGTTGCCAATTTAGTTTCCTCCCACTCTGGCGACCACATGTCCTATTTCCCTGTGCGCGAGAGCACTTCGCTAAAGGGGTTCTGGTCGCTTCTGCCTGCTCGGAAATTCCCGTGACCGAGCGATGTTACAAAGTGTTGTACTTCCAAGCGCATAGCACTCAAGGTGTTTGAAGGAAACCCTAGCGCATCGCCAAGGTGGAGATGGTGACCCCTGTCAAACAGGGATGACGGGTGTCACGGTCGATGATTGCCGGTTGCTTAGCAGCCCTTCCGCGCATGCCTTATGACTGCGGAGAAGGTCTTAGCCAGAATTTCGAGGTCCGTCCAAAGCGACCAATTTTCGATGTAAGCGTTGTCCATGCGGGCCCGCTCGTCGATGGACGTGTCGCCCCTGAGCCCGTTGATCTGCGAAAGCCCGGTCATCCCGACGGGTACTCTGTGGCGGTCGGCGTATCCAGGGACTGAAACCTTGAACTGGTCCACGAAGAAGGGTCTCTCGGGTCTTGGGCCCACCAGGGACATGTCCCCTTTAAGTACATTCCACAGTTGAGGTAACTCATCCAACGAGGTCTTTCTAATGATCTTGCCTATACCGGTAATCCGGTCGTCATCGGAAACCGACCACTGAGTATCCGAGTCGTTGTTTTCCCGCATCGAGCGGAACTTGAGGATTTCGACGACATGCCCCCTCTGGCCGATCCGTTGTTGTCTCAAATAGACGGGTCCTGGGCTGGAAAGACGGACCGCAAGGGCTATTGCGGCGTAAAGAGGGGAGATCAACAAAAGGATGGTGCCTGACGCTGCAATGTCGAACAGCCGCTTCATTCCCCAGGCTTGGCTGCGCAGGGCCGCCCGGCGAAGCCTGACCAAAGGATATCCCCAAACGTCCTCGACGTCCCGTCCTTTTCCGGAGAACCCGAGCTCGAAAAGACGGGGGAGCACGTGGATATCGACTGATGCCCTGTCGCAGGTCCTTACGATCTTGACCATGTCCGGCTCGCGAGTGGCCCCGAACGCGATTACCGCCCTACGAATCGAGTGCTTTGCGAGTATGGAGTCAAGATTTCCCACGTTTCCCAAAATGGGCAACGGTAGGTCCGCATCGTCGAAGGAATCGAGGACCCCTACTGGATTCAGCCCGAACTCCGGATGGTCGACCAGTACGCGGGCCAGCCCGGCGCCTACAGAACCCGCACCAATGATCAGCGTCCGATCCGCCAACGATCTTCTGGAGCGAAGTACCTTGATCAGGAAGAACACAACTGCACGAACAGCCAAGATCAATGCAAAGGACAAAGCGAGCCTTTGCATCAAGCGCTCCGGGCGCGGCCCGCCGAAGGCGAGGGCCGCTATGGCAGCCGGTACCGCCAAGCACACAACAATTGGTCCGGCGTCGCGAACCACGCTCGGGGAGATCCGAAGTCTATAAAGCCCTGCGGCCGCCGCAGCTGCAATGATGGCAAGGATTACCAGAGCATCCTGCAATGATGACATTGAGGATTCCGGTGTGAAGAACCCCACTGAAAGCGAGCCAAGATCCCCGACGATCAGGGAAGAGGTAGCAGCGACTATGAACCACCGGTTGACCCTCGCGACCCTCCTGGCAGGAATGTGCGCGATGACTCGGGCTTCTCGCCCCGTTGCTGGTTCATACCGGAGCTCAAGCGCCACGACTCTTCCTCTACCTCTGCCGGGATTCGGTTACTTGGGGCGAGGAATTAGTTCTGAGCAGCGCGCGTACGGCGAGCCCTGATCACGAAACCAGAACCTACGGCTATCGCACCTAGACCCACAAGTGCCATTTCGGTCGCGTCGGTTCCCGTGAACGGCAAGCTGGATCCACTGGTCGTCTGAGCCGGGGCTGCTGGGCTTGTGGAAACTACTGGATTATTTCCGGATCCAGAGCCCGTACCGCTATTTGGTGGAGCAGTGCAGGCGACTTCCCCGTTGCTGCTGGTGCACACAGGGGGTGCTGCATGGGCCGCTGCCGGCGCCAAAGTTGCCAGGGACAACCCAAGCGAGGCACCCAGTAGGCCGATTCTCAATTTCTTCAACTCAAACCTCCGATACCACATCTGCCTAAGTGTCCCTTTAGAAGTCACACTCACAGCTTCCCCAAATAACTGGAATTACAAACTGTACTCTGGTCCGACCTGCAGAATGTTCACTCGCGACTTCAACAAAACGTGCGACATTCACCCAGAGTGACCAAATAGTACTTGTTACTGTAAAGCACCCACCCCGTTTGTCAACGGAATCCGATGGAGCGCTTGAAGAGCGACGGAATCATCTCCTCAAGCCGGAAACTTGGCGGATGCCGCAGCAAAGAGACAAGAACTACCTGCCACATTAAAACATATACCCAGTTTCCCCCGCCAATAGCTGAAATTAATATGTGCGTCGGTTAATGCTGAATTTACCAATTCAGAGTTATCGGTACGTTCCCAAAGAATTGTTTCCCCCGGAATTGCCAGATATCTGAAGGGATTCGTCCGGATGGCACTACATGGAAGGAGCCATGCTCGTAAGGTAGGCGGAAGGTTGTCTCAAACGATTTCGATTGCCCCGGAAGTAAGTCGATTGGAATCGCAATGAGGTGGCTTGGTCCATCCTTGCCCTCGGTTGTTACGGAAGCCGTGTTTGGAACTCGGACCTGTGAGGCTATTCCTGGAATGTAAAGGGCCAGGTAGCCGACGTATTCGCCGTATGAAGTGCCGAGTCCTGGATATGGACCCGCGACATATCCTCCCTGGCCAGGTGGAGTTTCATTGCGGAGGTTGACCACCAACTTCGCCGTTGGGAGACCGTCCGTTCCGACGGTGCCACCCGGATTGGAAATTGTCAAAGATTCCGATTCCCCGAGGTACTGGTCCAGCTTGTTTCCGCCACGATTGATCACTGATGCAAGGATCGAGGTGCCGTTCGTAGCGCCGCCGGAGCCGGTTTCCGTCCAGGCGGCCTCGCTTGTTGGGTCGGATGACCAGAGCATGATGTGCCGACCCGTGGTGCTGTCCGCCAAGGATGCCGACAGGTTGGATAGATTTACCGAGCTGCCCTGGAGCTGGTTGAAGGCCGTATTCGCAAGATAGCCGAGCAGGTCTTCCCGAGCTCCTTGGATCTGGCCGACCTGTGAGGCCGATTGCAGGCCGGAATACTGGTCATGCAAAAGAAACTGGATCACTTGGTTGGCTCCAAGCGAACTTCCGTTGGGCATTCGGATGGGTCCTGACGCCTCGATCAGGTCTTTAATGGCGGACACATCCAGCGTCATCACCCCATCGACGTGCTGACCCGTCGCCGCTTGCCACATCTGGGCGGCCAGTTCGGCGCTTTGAGGGAACTGCGGCGACAATCCGAGGTTAATCCAATACTTGCCAGGCTGAAGCCAGCCCCATCGTGAACCCATATCACCCGATACCGGTACTCCTTCTCCGGGCAGTGTCAGGTCGAGTGATGGGGTAAGCGCCCCCAGCGAGAGATATCCACCGTGGGCTGACACCGTTCCGACGTCTAAGAACGACCCGGAGCCTGCACGCATTTCACCATTGTTTGCGACCAAGACCAGATAAGTGCTGGGCCCGTTCATAATTCGCAGAATGGCTGTAGCTGCATCTGAGGCGTGCGAAAGAGTTTGTTTCAGGTGGGTTAGTTCGGTGGTGAACTTTGACCGCCTTTGGCTTATCGGTCCCAAAAGCGCATTGCCGGGTCCCAGGTTGATATTTCTCAAGTCCTTGACAGTGGAGTTTGCCAGGGAAATGAGCTGCTCCAAGGTATTGATGCGGGCCGGTCCAGCACTGTGGGGAAGGCCAAGAACCAAGTGAGCCCGGGTTACGGCCCCGATACCGATTCGACTGACCTGTTCGGATGCGAGCGAGAGTCCTTGCAGAGAACGGAGCTGCCTCCCAGCTACCGGCAAATACGAGAAGGGCTTGAGTGACCAGCTGTTGAACTTGGAGTAAGCGGACCCAAAATCAGCCTCCGCTTTGTGCAGATAGGGGAGAGGAAGCTCTTTCGCCACCGAGGAAGCGTTCGAGAGCTGTTTCGCCAGAGTGATCTCGGTTTGACCGGATTGGGCCAGACGGGCTCCCAAAATCGTTTGGTAGGCGGCAAAGGCAATCCAGGCTACGAAGGCAACTGCAATCGCAACCCAGAAAAATCCTCTTCGCCACACTGGTTTGGTGGCCTCGCTCCCCAGTGGAGTTTCGCTGGGAAGCGTAGCTCCCTCATCCTGCGCAGCCTCCTGCATTTTCCTTCAGCCATCTCCTTGGTGTTGGTGGTTTTCTTCGACCGCTGAATCGCCTCCGAGATTTCCTAACAGATCCAGGATCGAGTCCGTCAAGGCTGCGAGCTCGCCGGTCACAGACCTATATATTTCGATCGGTCTTCCATAAGGGTCCGCCACGTCGTCTACCTGGGAAACACCTAAGAGCTCCCTTCGATCCCGGCGCTCGTTGAGGCGTCGGAGCCAATCCCGTAGCTGGTCACCTGGAGTTATCGCTTCGGATCTTCGAATCAATTCCTTGAGGCTGAAGGTCTTCGTGAACGCGGTGTCATCGATCGCGGAGATGGCGATTACATGTTGGCGCGTCATAGTAAGGATTAGGTCGGACGCTGCTATCTGGTCGGGACTGACCTGGCGACTCAGGTGACTTGAGATATCAATTCCAAATTCATGCCCGACGTCTATAGCCTCTTTGGGTGAGGGAATGCCAGAGGTGAGGAACCCTGCCGAGGATATTTCGAGCAACTTTCCGCCGTCCAGGCCTTGGCTGCCTTCCCAGCGTTTTGCCAATAGGCTTTCGGCAATCGGGGAGCGACAGATGTTCGCTGTGCATACCATCATCAACTTAATAGCAATACGATATAGCTAAAGGTGGCTGTCTTTTAGTGTTCTCCAAAGTTGCATCCGGAATCGGAAAGGCCCTGATTGGGTTTGGCATTGTCGTGCTGCTTTTTGTCGTCTACCAGCTTTGGGGGACCGGTTACGCCGAGTCGCACAGTCAGACAGTCTTGAGATCTCAGTTTCAGAGCGAGTTGAAGGCTATATCCGGCACCACCAGCTCAACGGGAGTGTCCCCGACTACCACTACAACTCTCACATCTACCGTTGCCGGACCGATGGGAGATCCCGCAGTGGGGAATCCGGTTGGCTACATGCAAATCCCCAAGATCGGGATTTCGGCGGTTGTGGTTGAGGGAACTGAGGACGCCGAACTTTCTATGGGCCCGGGACACTACCCCGGCACCCCGTTACCGGGCCAAGCGGGCAACGTTGCGATTGCGGGGCATAGGACAACGTTCGGCCACCCGTTCTATAACCTCAACGAGCTTGCGCCGGGTGACCCGATCTACATAACAACTTTGCAGGGCAGGTTCGAGTACCAAGTATTCAAGTCCTTCGTGGTCCCCCCGAACGACGTTTCGGTCGCTGCACCGACATTGAACAATCAGTTGACGCTCACCACCTGTAACCCAAGATACTCGGCGGCCCAGAGGCTGGTTGTCCAAGCGAACTTGGTGTTACCGACTGCAGCCACGCCCGGAGTCATCGGAGGGGGCAAGCTACCGACCCCTAACCCAGCCCCGGCCAGGACTCAAGCGATTAGTTCCTTGGACTCAAAGTTCGGGAAGTCGAATCTCAAGGGGAAAACCGGTTCGGTGGCTTCTGCCGTCTTGAGGGGATTGCTCCTGGTCGTGGCCATGATTCTGGCTTGGTTTCTCGCCACAAGAAGAGAAGCAGGGTCAAGGCGGTTGATTGTCTATGTTGCTTCGACTCCATTCCTCTTAGCACTTCTCTTCTATTTCTTCGTAAGCATCAACCCGCTTCTTCCTGCACAAATTTGACCCCCTTGCAGCGAAGGTCAGATGCAGGGAGGGACGTGACCGCCGGGAAAATTGCGAGGTGTCACCCGAGTGCCGAATGAGATAGCCGACGAATACGATGCGGACTCTGAAATAGAGTTTCTTGCGACGTACGATCCCTCCGGATTCGACAGGATCGGAGTAACCGTAGACGTTGCTCTCTTCAGACTCGAAAGGGCACCAAAGGCAACCGCCCAAATTTTGCTGATCAAGCGCGGCAGGCCGCCCTACAAGGGAAGATGGGCACTACCGGGTGGGTTTGTCGAGTTATCGGAGGACTTGGACGAAGCTGCTTCCCGAGAGCTTTGGGAAGAAACGGGGATCGAGGTAGCACCTTCTCGGCTTCGGCAGATTCACACTTACGGCGCACCCGGTAGGGACCCAAGAATGCGGATCGTTTCGATTGTTTACGGCCTGGTCCTTACCGGGACAGATTCCATCGATGACTTGAGTGCCGGCGACGATGCGGCAGACGCGGAGATGTTCTCCAGTGAGGATTTGTTTGGAGCGAGCCCGAAAGTCAGGCTGGCATTTGACCACGAAAGAGTGGTGTCGGACTCATTCGCTTGGCTGCGCGAGCAGGTGCCGCTGGACCTTCCCTAGGGAGTTGCGCGGTATCGACTCGACGAAGTGGATCGCCTTGGGTCGCTTATACGGGAGTAAAGACCCCCTTAGGAGCACTTCCAGGTCGGCTTGACATGATGGGTTGCCGACCACGAATGCCTCCACCTGCTCGCCCCATCTAGAAGACTTGATGCCTACGACGGCTGCGTCGTCCACAGCCGGATGGCTCTTTAGAACTTCTTCCACTTCGACGGGATAGACATTGAACCCACCGGTGATGATCAACTCTTTCGAACGGCCGAGGATGAAGTAGTAGCCGTCCTCATCCACGTTGGCGAGATCCCCGGTTCTGAGCCATCCATCACTCAATGCCTCCAAGCTTTGTTCCGGGAGGTTGAGGTAGCCCGAGAAGACCGATGGGCCTTTAACTTGGATCTCTCCCGGTTCGCCCGGCGCTGATTGGAACAGCCTTACTTGGACCCGGGGAAGGGGCAACCCTACGGAACCTGCTTTACGTACTCCATTCAATGGGTTCGAGAGGATCATAAGTGCCTCCGAAGTCCCATATCTCTCCAGCACCTGTTTTCCCGTCGCGGCCTTGAATGCCTCAAAGTCACCTGTACTAAGTGGGGCCGAACCCGAAACGAAAAGCCTTACGTGCTTATATAAGGCAGTCCAATCCCGATTCATCGAATCGGCTGCATTCGTATCGGAGGCAATGGAAGGTTCGGACTTTTTCATGAGTTCGATCAAAGCCGTGTAGATGGTAGGCACTCCAAAGAACAACGTGATCTGAGGGTCGGCCAAGCTGTCGGCAACCTTGGCCGCGTCGAAGGTGTCATGGAGTACGAAAGACGCTCCGGCGTGGAGACTCCCCAGCACTCCTACGCAAAGACCATGTGCATGAAAGAGCGGAAGGGTCAAGAGAAGGCGGTCCGCGGCGGTCCAAGCCCACGCACTTCGTAGAGCCTCGCAGTTGGCCAAGAGATTCGAGTGAGACAGGACTGCACCTTTCGGCTTTCCGGTTGTGCCGGATGTATAGATAATCAGCGCAGCTGAGTCCGGGGTAGCGGCCGCGGGCAATCGAAGCTCGGCGGGTGATTGCCCTTTGAGCGTCTCGGTGATTGCTAGCCGAGCATCTATTGCTCCGTCCCACACCTGTGGCTCTTGGTCCTTGGAGATGGCGGAGGCGATGCTCTCAATCTCGTTGCGTCCCAGGTTCGAATTCCCGCCGAAGATGATGGCCTGCGGCGACGAGTCAGTCAGGATGTGGTCCAGTTCCCTCGCGGTGGATTGAGGATTCATTGGAACCGGGATGATGCCCGCCCACCAAAGTGCAGCGACGGTTATGACGAATTCGACCTTGGAGCCCATCAGCACTACGGCTTTGGCGGGAGGGCCGAGCACGCCAGGGGAATTTCCATCCGTCGCGTATGTCCCAAGCCTCCGGCCGAAGACAGTGGCCAACTCGGCGGCGGCGCCCCCCAGTTGGCCATAAGTGAGTCCTAGGGGAGGGAGAAGGTCACGTGCGGAAGAGTAAGGCCCTACCCCTAACGCAATATCGTCGGGGCTGTTTCGGGCTCTGGCCATCAACGAGTAGGCGACGGAGGAGAATCCGGCCCGGTATTCCGGAATCGTCATCCGATGCGCCCTATGTTGAGGCACAATTGAAAGTACATGGCACTACGCTCTTCCGGTAGGACATGTAGGAGGTGACGCCCGGAAATGGCGTTGTTCGGTCGAGAGTTCATTGCAGTACCAGATTCGGCCAAAAGCCAAATTGTATTCAAGTGGCCCGACATCAATATCCGCAGGATGTCCCGCGCAATCGTGGACGCGGACGAACTCGCATTGTTCGTGAACAAGGGACAGGTTGAGGGCACAATGGGTCCGGGCCAGCACTTGATCGACGCCGACGAACTCCCCTTTCTTGGGGCATTCATCGACTACGCCACCAGGGGAAACGCTTATCGGGCCGAGTTGTATTTCGTGGGAACCCGTGAGTACACCGGCCAGAAGTTCGGCGGGCGGATCGACAATGTTCAAGACCCGCGAACCGGCCTGGTTGTAACTCTGAGGATTTTTGGAGACTACTCCCTTCGGCCCAAGGATCCAGCCGCTCTGGTGACTCAGCTCACGGGAACCGTCGATACCTCCGATAACTCTGCTGTCACCGATTGGATCTCGAATCAGGTGCTCAAGGTGGCTCGAACATTGGTTACGGAGAAAATCCTTGGTGATGGGTGGCCGATACTTGGCCTGGCGGCCAAGACGGACGAGTTCTGCCCACTTTTGATTTCGGCGGCAAACGACGAGATCTCGGGTTATGGACTTGAGCTGGTCAGAATGGGCAATGTCGAGATCAACTTGGAGGACAACGACGAGGAAGCCTTGAAGCGCTTGGCGAAAGACACGGCATATACAAGCTTGGCAGGTGGATTCTCGCAATACTCCTCCGGGGAAGCGATGCTTGGGGCAGGAGAGGGTATGGCCAAAGGCGGTGCCGCTACATCCGGTGCGTTCTTGGCTGCGGGGTTGAACGCAATGAGCCAACAACCGGCTATCGCCGGGACGGGATCTGAGCCCGGCGCGTCGAGTGGCCGTCATTTCTGCGCGCAATGTGGTTTGCCCCTGGGGGCAGAGGCCAAGTTCTGCCCCAATTGTGGAGTAAAGCTGGATGGTTAACGTAGCCACTGCAATGATCTTCGCCAGGGCCGGCGGCGGGAACATATTCGGAGGAGGAGGCGGTGGATTAGGTGGCGGGCTAGGTGGTGGGTACCGAAGCACAAGGTTGGGGGGATTTGGCGGGCACTTTCTATTTCTGCCCTTTGGATTCGGGGGAGCCGGAGGCGGTGGCTTAGTCGGACTTTTGTTACTGGTAGCGATCGTGGTAGCGATCGGCTTCTTCGCTGCGACTCGGATTGGGCGAGGCGGTGGCAGCAATGGCCCACTCTCCGGCGGAGCATGGAGGCGTCCGCCACCCGGTCCGGTGCGCCCAGGCAACAGAGTCCAGGCGAGCGACAACCCTCCTGGAGTCATCCCGATAACCTCCGAGTCTCCGGCCTTCGGTTCGCC
>DAIDIS010000241.1 GCA_027451785.1 Acidimicrobiales bacterium | reverse complement strand
GTTGAGTCCAACGGGTCGTCGTCAGCCCACAGCTCGACAGCTACGTTCTGCCTGCCGAAGGCACAGATCAACTCGTCCAGACGCCGTGCTGCCCCAGCCGGACCGTCCTGGAGTAAGGCTCTTGGGACGGCTCCCTTCCGGCACGAGGTTGTCACCAGCCAGTTACCCTTATGCGATTCGGCCAAGTCCGCCATCCCAAAAGCCGGCTTTCCCTTCTCACCTCCGGCAAGCTGAGCGCGGCCGATGGCAGAAGACAAACTTGAGTAGCCCTCGGGGTTCCTGGCCAACACAACCAAGTGGGTGCCTTCCGGGTCCGCTACCCCATTCTGGCGCTTGGTGAGGCCCATCGTCAGCTCAGCACCAAAGACAGTGGGAAGGCCAAGCCTCCGTCCGGCCTCAGCAAAGCGGACCGCCCCGTAGAGTCCATCGTGATCGGTTATCGCAAGTGCGCATAGCCCCAAGCGACTCGCCTCGACAGCCATCTCCTCGGGGTGGGATGCCCCGTCCAAGAAGCTGAAGTTCGTATGGGCATGAAGCTCCGCATACCTACCGTTCACTCTACCCAAGAGTATCGAACATATGTTCGATACTCAACCGCTTTGGTCAGATGGCCGCCTCCGCAAATGCCTCACTAAACGAGCCTCAGTCGTATACGGCCTCCACCCACCAACGGCCCTCTTCCACGCAACAGAGGTAGGCGCAACCGTCGTCGGTTAGGAACTGGAACCTGGCCTGCCTGTGGCGAGCCCGCGAATCCCACCACTTCTCGTCGAGGGTCCATGGCCCACTCCAGCCCGCTAGGCGATAAATGACATTCCCAAGCGACACCTCCGCCGGACTGCCCGACAGCTCTCCCCTGCCGCTGACCGTTACCCCAGATCCCCGCTGATCGGTAACCGCCAAAGGGATCTTGGGGTTACAGATGGTGGTTGGGGCCGGAGCGGGGAGCTGCCCGGGCCACGGCAATGACACTTCCCTCGGCCTGCTGGCCGTTTTCCCCCATGGCACCCTCTCCGTTCGATCTGCCAGGGACCTACCTCCTCGCTGCACCAAGATGGTCACGGCGTCTTGACCAAGCAGGGCGCTCAACCGGTCGAGTCCTCTTTTCGCGCGGCGGTCCACCTCGGAGCTTCCTCCCCAAAGTCCAGGCTGAACCTCGCCAAACCGAACCGCCTCTTCCACTTCGAGCCGGATCATTGCAATACCGGCAGTGGGTCTTTCCCCTCCCCCGCCACCGGATAGCCATCCGCTCAACTGCCACCTCAAACGCTCAACGATCTCTCCTTCCCCCATTCCCTCTTCCGCACGCCAGGATCGCTTGGATGTCTCGGCATGCTCTGTCTCCAAGGTGATGGAAAGCCTGGTGCACTGGAGAGCCTTTTCGCTCAGTAATTCGACCAATCCGATAGCCAATGTCTTGCCCGCGAACAAGGCCCCCTCCGCTGCCTCTGCCGGTGGGTCGACCTGTGTCGTACATACGAATGGCTCGGTGAGGCGAGCAAGCTGAAGCACTTCAGAAGCCTCCCCGCCAGCCAGGGCATGGCAATCGGCGGCATCAGACCCGAAGCGAGCGGTCACGGAATCCCTGGGAAGCTTGGCAAAGTCTCCGAGGGTATAGACCCCAAGACGCTTCAGGGTAGCCGCTAGATCCGGCCTTCCCATGACCGAGACGGAGAATGGCTTCAAGAAATCGGCATTCTCCCCAGGGGGAACCACCAGTACCTGGGACGAGGCGCACCTGGCGGCCAAAGTGGCGCTAAACCTACCGTCGGCCACCCCGCACGAAGGCATGGGTGCCCCGCCACCTTTACCGATGAAGCGAAGAGCCTCTTCAACAACCAAAGAGCCCAACGCCTCCTCCCCACCGAAATAGCGAGCCGGCCCCCTCGTCATTAGGGAGAGTAGCCCCGGTCTCGTGATCTCGAAGGTGGGAGAGAGCCTGGAAACCGCCTCCACTACCGGCTCGAACGAACCCGCCTCTTGAGATGCGTCCCTGGCGATAACCAAAAGGCTCTCGCAACGGCTTTCGGCCTCGCGCCTCCTCAGGCCGACTGCGACACCCAGCGAGCGAGCCGCCCGCGACGCTGCAACCACTACGCCCTTCTCGACGACGGCCACAAGATCATCATCCCCAAAGCCAAGTGCCACCAGCGGCCAATCGGGGCACCACAGCACCAGGACTCTCCGATCCCGGAAAAGAAGTTCTGATTTCACCTTCAAAACGACTCCTAACCGGCCAGAAAGCCGACCCGGAAAGCGGAGCCATTTTCGCCACTCGGCAACGCTGATCCACCTTCGCCAAGCGGCCCACCCAGACCAGTTCCAGCCATGGCGTCCGGGAGCCACAGCCCGGCCACTCCCTCTCTTCCGGCGAGCCTCCTACCCCTTGCGACCACATCCGCCTTCCGGCGCCCCAAGCTCCCGAACCCGTCACCAATTCCTTCCCAAGCACACGAGGTCACCTCAAGCTCGATGTCTTGGCTTTCCGGCCACCAACTACGGCCAGATCGTGATCTCCGCGCAGCACCCTCTCTTGCCGAGTGATTGCCGAGACCGGCAAGCTGCCCTCCGGGTGTCAATGCGATGACGACACAGCCCCTGTCCTTGGCTCTGGCAACCAGCCTCCTGGCAACTCCCGCCGTGCACCTGGCGACGGGTCCCATCACAACCAAGTCAACAGACTCGACAAGGACACCGACAGCATCAGCCCAGAGCGATTCCGGGACATCAACCAACGCCAACCGTTCCAGAGGAATGCCGTGGTCACCAAGCGAGTCGACGCTGATATCACCGATGTTCACCATCGCCACCCAAGATCCGCCTTTGGCTATCTGAGCTGCGATCGAAAGGACAAGCGAGGTTGCCCCTGATGCCGCAGGAGATGCCGACACCCCCACGACGCTTCCTGGCCGGATTCCGGAATCAGGCAACAAGCCGGAAAGAACGGGGGGCACTTCAAGCAGCCGCGAATGAGCAAGCCGCCCACCGATACCGGCCACTTCACGTAGACGAGTAAGCACAGTGTCCACAAAAGCGATTGTACCGAACGTATGTTCGATTCACAATCAGTGGACAGGTAACAGTCCAGACATGCCCGCCTGTAGTAACCACCTAACGACACGGACGCTCGTAACCGCTATATATCCAATACTTGGCTATCTCTAATTAAGAGTACGTACTATTGCCGCCCACAAATGCGCAGGAACCCCACAATCACCTAGCGCCGCGAGCATATAATTGACTTCCGCTCAATAACATCAATACCCACCTACTCTGCGACGGCGCCGGAGAAGCGGCGAGTGGTACCCGTCTCGCCCTTCACCGACTGCAACCGATAGACCCTACCCCCTCACCAGTCGGGCCTATCGGTACTCTAAATGCCGAGTGTTGCGCCGACAACTGCCTTGATGGCATCAAAGGCGCCGACAAAGACTGAAGTAGCTAGGTGCAGTATCACTTTCATTCTCCATTCCCGTTGTCCGGTGCCCCTGCCAAATCCCCACCAGGAACACCGGTTTAGTATTACCGTGGGTAACATTAGTAAGTCTGACGGTCAATTACAATAGCTTTTAATAACTTCATTCTGTAAATAAATGAGACCCTATATCTGAATATATTTAACTCATTTACACAATTATCCAGCGGCGGCAACTACACAATCCAAGAACAATTACAGCCGCACTGATACACAAGTACCGGAAGGCGATAGGGGAAGCCAGGGAAGGCCGACC
>DAIDIS010000240.1 GCA_027451785.1 Acidimicrobiales bacterium | reverse complement strand
AGCCGCATTGTCGTCGAGCGAGACCTTTGCATCCAAGGCGTGAACCTTGTCCTCGGTCGTAAGAATCAATGGGTTGATCTCGACTAAGTCTGCGTCACCCTTGGTAAAGCACTCGTAAAGCTTAACCAAAATGTCCGCTGCACCGGCCCTGGCCTTCGGGTTCAAACCGGCATCCTCGGCGAGCTTGGCGGCCTCGTCGGCGGTAATTCCCTTGGTTGGGTCAATATGAAGTCTCACTATTGCTGCGGGGTCCTCTTCGGCGACCTGCTCGATGTCCACACCACCCTTGGCCGACACCATCGCAAGGTGAAGTTTCGCCGAGCGATCCAGCGTGAAGCTTGCGTAGTACTCCTCTTGGATATCGCTCGCGTGCTCTACCCAGAGGCGCTTGCCCACGTGGCCTTTGATATCCATCCCGAGTATGTTCCCGGCATGGGTGCGAACTTCGTCCTCGTTGTTGGCAAGCTTGATGCCACCCGCCTTGCCACGGCCGCCGACTTGGACCTGGGCTTTAACCACAACGGGATAACCGGCCTTGTCAGCTTGAGCCACCGCCTCTTCGACCGTGTCGGCTACCCCACCGGGTGACACCGGTATGCCGAACTTGGCAAAGTACTGCTTGCCCTGATACTCGAAGAGGTCCAAAGCTATTGCTTCCTTTCCGGTTCTTTGTCGCCAATGCGAACTGTCCTGCCCCTGCGTACGTCCACGCCCAAGCGGCTTTCCCCCGCCTCGATGATCATCTCGGGAGCAACACCCTGACTCATGCAGGGGTTCCCTCAAGAGAGTCGAGTTTCTCCTCAAGCCAAGCCGAGATACTCGGCAGCGGCGCTCCGGGAGTGAAGACCTCCGCCACCCCCGCGTCCTTCAATGGCTGTATGTCGGCCTCGGGGATGATGCCGCCGCAGACGACCACTACGTCGCCCAGGCCGGCCTCCCTCAGAAGGTCTATTATCTTCGGCACCAGCGTAAGGTGTGCCCCAGAGTGGAGCGAGATGCCCACCGCGTCGGCGTCCTCTTCGAGGACCACTTGTACGACCTGCTCGGGAGTCTGGTGCAATCCCGTGTAGATGACTTCGAACCCGGCATCCCTCAGGTACCTGGCGATCACCTTGACCCCGCGGTCATGGCCGTCCAAGCCGGGCTTTGCCACCACCACTCTGTAGGGACGCTTCATACAGTGACTCAGTTTATGTCGCCCGGTACCGGGCCACCCAATCCAGCGTCCACCTTACGAGGCGAACGAGGTCTCTCGACATCACGCCGGGTGGGTGACGCCCCTACTTTTCGTGGGTGATATCACAGTGAACGCCTTCCGCCAGATTGAAGCGCTAGTGCCCAACCAAAGGAAAAGATCATGAGAAATCCAAATGTGGCAACTTGCCGTCCCGGCCGGGAGCTTCGCCGCCCAGACTCAAACGACACTTGCCGACAACGTAGACCCGCCTTTCAGGTCTTAACACTTGCATTGGGACTGCTCGTCACATCATTGGCACCTGCCGCAGGGTTGATTGTGGGCGCGGCGACCCAAGCTACCCGAGCCTTCGCAAATACGTCCACGAACTTGACGGCGGGGAATTGGTCGTTCGCTCAAGCACCGACCACCCCGACATCCGTAACTCGCTATCCGGGCACCATCGAGTCTTGGTCTGTTCACCTTGACGGTTCGATCTGGGATTCCAATTGGTACTCGGGAGGGAGCTTGAACATTTTTCAATTCGAGCCGGCTGGATCCGCTGAGGTGGGAGCGTACGATATCGCTGCCATATCTCGGCAGGCGTCGATGATGCAGGTCTTCTGGATTACACCACAAGGCGCAATCGATACAAGGGCCTTCGACAGTGCGGGCTGGGGAAATACTCAGCAGCTTTACGGGCCTGGTAGTGCTTCCATCTACGGGACGATCGCGGCAGTTTCGCGAGCGTCAAACACCATTGAGTTATTCTGGGTTGCTCCAGATGGTTCCATCCAGCATGCCTGGTACTACGAAGGGAACCAATGGTGGTCGTGGCAGCTCCAATCCCCGGGAAGTGCTTCGACCGGGTACCAATTTGCTTCCTCCCTGGTTGCAATTTCGGCCACCGCTTCGACCATTGATCTCTACTGGGTCAATCAATCAGGTGCGATCGAAAACTCGTCCTTCAACGGCAGCGGTTGGAACACGGCAACGCTGACGGGCAATGGAGTTGCATCCACGGCCGGAGGAATTTCCGCGGCAATCAGCCAAGGTTACGTGGACGTCTTCTTCGTCGGGCCGGATGACTCCCTTCGTATCCTTGGCACAACTCCACTACTCACCGGGCCGCTTCCCCTAATAGGCCCGATGGACATAGAAGGCGCGAATACTGTGAATCCGTGGTCGCCCGGCATCTCGGCTGCTTCTCCGGGACCAAACACAAACGAAGTCGACGTATTCTTCGTCAGCGACTCTCAACAGGTCCGGGAAGACTCTTGGACGACTCAATACGACACATGGCGGCATTTCCCGATTCTCGGAACAGCCGCTCTCACTACCGGAGTGAGTGCGACCTATTCTGGCGAGAATACAATCGGCGTCGCCTACGGATCTACCGGGTATTCGGTTGATCTTGATCTCTTAGAGGGAACGCCCGGAGATCCGGTGATCGTCTCGCCGAGTAACGGCCAAGTCCTATACACCGAGGCACCGACTTTCTCCTTCCACGACCCGGGAACGGGTACTTGGGGATCGGCCTCTAGTGTCACCGCCTCCATCTATAACACACTTACTGGAACGGGCTGCCAGTACAGCCTGGGACTCAACTCCAGCGGGGATTGGTCGGGAGTTCTTAACCCCAGCGGGGGCTGCGGGCTGGGCGCTGGGAATTGGACATTGCGATTGTCAGCTACAAACCAGTACGGAATAAGTCCTACCAGCGTATATCAGTTCCAGATAGGAAGCGACCCGGCTATGCCAGAGATTCTGAGCCCGGTAAATGGAAAACAGTACCAGGGAAATCCGTGGTTCCAGTTCCAGGATCCGGGTTCCAGTACTCAAGCAGCCGCAACCCAACTGCGGTTCACGCTCCTTCAAAACGGGCAAAACCTTGCTCCGAGCGACTACATCGCAATTAACCCAAGTCAATCGTTGGCAGGGACCCCCTGGCCCAACAAATTGCCTGTCGGCCAATACCAATTGATTGTCTGGTCAATCAACCAATGGGGTTCTAGTGCGACGGCGACACTCAGTTTTTCGGTGGTGGCACCCCCTT
>DAIDIS010000239.1 GCA_027451785.1 Acidimicrobiales bacterium | reverse complement strand
TCCATGCTGCGGAACCGTTCTTCGAACTTCTTCACACTCTTACGAAGACAGGTCTCTGGGTCCAGTCCCAGGTGGCGAGCCGTGTTGACGGCACTGAAAAACAAGTCGCCGATTTCGAGTTCGAGCTCATGAGTATCGTTCGCCGAATTCTCGCCGCTCTTGCCTGGCTTTCCAAAGTCCGAGTCGCCGCCGTCGGTTCCCGAAGAACTTGGTGTCATCGCGCCCAGAAACGATAGCTTTTCCTCCACCTCGCTCAGTTCTTCGTGGAGCTTGGCAATTGGGCCTCGAACGTCCGGGAAGTCGAATCCCACCGAAGCGGCCTTTCTCTGCACCTTCATCGAAAGGGCAATCGCCGGAAGCCCCGAGGGAAGGCCGTCCATCAGGGACTCTCGGCCCTTCTCCACCTGCTTTATCTTCTCCCAGTCGGTGACCACCTCACTCGCTGTGTCAGCGACTACATCCCCGAAGACATGTGGGTGACGGTGAACCAATTTTTCACGGGTATTGTCCGCCACATCTCCAAGAGTGAACCAACCCTTCTCCGAAGCCATAACTGAGTGGAAGAGTACCTGGAACAAGACGTCACCCAATTCCTCTTCGAAGTGCTCGACTTCCCGCAGCCCAATTTCCTCCCCACCGTCACCTAGTTCGGGGCGAGCTCGCCCGGCATCGGCTTCGGGGAACACCTCCTCGGCAATCGCTTCGTCCCGCATCTCGTCCCCACCTTGGGCTGATGAGGGCAAATGATCGATGGCCTCAAGCAGCTCATAGGTTTCCTCTACCAAGTGACGGGCCAGTGACTGGTGGGTTTGCTTTTTGTCCCAAGGGCACTTTTCCCGAAGGGTAAGCACCAAGTCGTAGAGCTGGAATATCTCCTTGCCCACTCCGGTGCCCAATTCGCCGATATACAGGCATGTCATATGATCCGGTTCGATCGTCCGGTCCATGTCATACCATCCGACGGTAACTACCTCTTCGTCCGGCATTCCCAGCCTCTTCATAACAACCACGTTCGTTCCTGCATCGGCGTCGACCGCAAGCTTGATTCCCGAGAGGATCTGGCGTGACCAGACCTGTGTGACCATGAACGGGCCTGGTTGGCGCGAAACTGCATGGCCGAACTCGACTCCGTCAACGAGGGTAACCCCAGCCTCAAAAGGGTCGACCCCTAGCTTGTCCCATGCCAGGTCCAAGAATGAGGGTGCTTGGAAGACCTGGGTTTCAACGCGCGTGTCCACCTTGAGAAGCGAAACCGCCTTCTCGGCGATACTCGGCGATCCCGGCACGGCATAAAGAACAAAACCGTCTGGATTACCGGAGCAGGCTTCTTCAGCCTCCGAAACGAGTCGTTCGACGATGGTTTTGTATACCTCGTCGAAGGATGCCGATTGCTCATACGCCTCGTCGAATGACTCGGGATTGGGTAGAGACACGACTGCCGGGTGCCAAGTGGTACGAACAAACACTTTGGCTGCACGTTTAGCAAGGTCGGCAACGACCGAGGGGACCAGCTCGGGACCGGCAGGACCCAAGCCGACAATTACTACCCGCGGCTTCACCCCGCGCTGGAAGACGAGTTGCCTGGCGAGCCGGCCGATCCGGTCGTGCCCGGCGATCCGGTAAGTCCCTTTACCCCGGTGGGATTGAGCGTCGATGGGTTGACCAAAGTCACCGAAGGCGGCAGGAACTTCACGCTAGGGCTCGCGGGAGGCACGACTGTAAAGCCGATCGGAGTGGCAGCGAGCTGAGCTACTGCCGCCGCCTTATAAGAGCCATCCCTGGGATTGACGAAGGCATTTGCTCTCCTTGCCGACAAGGCGATCAAAGAGTCGACCTTCTGGAGCGTCGGAGAGATTATGGACTGAACTATGAGCCCAAGGACGCTGCTGGCCGGAGAGGGTGAGTCTGCTGAAATCTGCAGGATCAAGGGTCCCTGTTGGGAACCTACAACCTTGTTGGATACCTCACCTTTGGCTATCGTCGTAAAGAAGGGTGCGAGCTGGGATGCGACTTGCGAATAATAGGCGCAACCCGCTTGGGTGGCTTGCTGGATGCCGGAAAGTCCGTCAACAGCCGTTGGGGAGGTTGAGCCTCCCGACTGGAGCGCCGCCAACGCCTGGTTCTCGTCCTGGTAGAGCTTGTCGAACGACAGCTTCCCCGAGTTGACCTGGTCAAGTGCCGCTTGGGCGTCTTGTTGGGAGTCGAAAGAGATGGCTTGCAAGCAAATGCTGGCGAACTCCTTGGTGTGGCTGTCGTAGTACGACTGCACACCCGAGGGAGTTAGGTCGACGCCGGTGTATGCGGACTGTAGAGCGAACTGATTTGCCACCCTGCCGGCCAGGATTTTTCGATATGGAGCCGGGAATGCCATATAGGCCTGCGAATTGGTCTGCGACTGGTTGAACAGGGCCTCGCCCAACTGCTCCTCAAAGGGGGTCGTCACGGCGTGGTACTTGACCATGAGTTGCTTGACCAGAACCGCTTCGATTTCCCCGGTTAGTGCTCCTTCGGCGGAACCCATATTGAACGTGGAGTATCCCTGCCCATTGACGTTGGCACTTGAAGAACCTGCGGCCGAAGAGGTGGGGACGGACTTGTAATAATTGAGCTCGGACATCAGCTCCGACTGCGGTATGACCTTGCCATTGATGATCGCTGCGTACGGAGTGGCAGTGCAGGCGGTGGACAATAGGGCCAATGCGGCGCACATGCCGGCGAATGGGATCATTTTTCTCACAACTTGGGAAATGCTAGCCGGATGGAGCTTCCGGCGGCATTAACTGGCCTATCAACTCGTTGACTGCCCCGGCATAATCGGTTACTTGCCTGGCGAGGGGCACCAACAGTTGTGACAGGTCCTCCTTGTAGACGGCCTCGGGAAAGAGCCTTTGCAACCTAACCGTGGCGCTCATCTTGAGTTTCACAGGAGAAAGTCTCGCTACAGGCTTTCCACCAAA
>DAIDIS010000238.1 GCA_027451785.1 Acidimicrobiales bacterium | reverse complement strand
ACTTCTCCTCTCGGAGAAGGCTCAAGCTCCAAGCATCTCCTTTTCCCGTTTTTGGATAAGGAGAGCTAAACGCCTCCTTCCTGCCGTATTCCTAATGCTCACCGCGCTAAGCGCATACGTTTCCACCCATAGGCAATCCTTCAACGTCACGGCCTTGCGGTCCGACATGGCATCCGCCCTCTTCTACGTTGCAAATTGGCATTTCCTTTTCTCCGGTAAGTCCTACTTCAGCCAGTTCGGAGCACCCTCGCCGGTAGAGCACACATGGTCGCTGGCAATTGAAGAGCAGTTCTACCTCGTGTGGCCCCTGGTCTTCTGGGCCGCTATTCGCCTTTATAAGCACAGGTCGCACAAGCGCCGCTCTATGGCCAATGTTCCTTGGGCACCAACCAATCAATCGGCCTTGGCTTTCGATGGTTCACTCCCCTTGGGCTATCTCGGGATTGCAGCCTTGGGATTGGGCCTCGCATCGTTCTTGGCGATGTACCTCGGATATTTCGGTGCTTCCAGCGACTCTTCCAGCTATTACTCAACCTTCGACCGCTCTTTCGAGCTGATGGTGGGGGCCGGCCTTGCGCTCTTACTGTTCGGACGAAAGCCATTATCCGGAACCGCTTCCAAAAGGCTCTCCCAGGCGGCGATCGGTTCCATAGCCGCACTTATAATCCTCGGCCTGAAAGCAGGTGGCCCTCCAACATGGATGTTCAAGGGCGGGTTCGCCGTCGTGGACATTCTCTCCGCGGTGGTGCTCGCCGACGTGGCTCGCTACGGCATACTCTCCTTCAATAGGCGAATTACCTCTGGAGGCAACCAGCGAGGTGCCGCTTTCGCGGGCAACATGAACGCAGGTACCTACCGGGATGACGGCGGCGAATCTGCACCCAGCCCTCTGGCCCGAGCACTGTCCGTTCGGCCGGCCCAATTTATCGGAAGACTTTCCTACTCACTGTATCTATGGCATTGGCCAGTGTTCATAATCCTGGACTCGTGGCAAACGGGCCTTTCGGAGGCAGAGTTGGTTGCGCTCAAACTATTGGTGACGTTCGCAGCCGCCGCCATCAGCTATTGGATCGTCGAGATGCCGGTGAGAAGATGGAGCCCCAACCCGGCCCTTGCGGCAAAGTTTGCCGTCGGGTCAATCGTCCTGACAGCGGTTGGCTTAGTGGCAGCCACCTTGCCCATACCCTCTGCGGTGGCCGGGGCCGCACTCTTGCGATCGGGAGCGCAGGCTATAGCGCTTGGTCAGTCGCAGTTCCCGCCCGGCGACACCCCTACCTTTGTTCCGGCAACGACAATCCCCCTGGCAGCACACCAGATATCAAGTGCAGAACCTTTACGGGTTCTATGGGTAGGAGATTCTGTCATGTGGACCGCTGAGCCGGCTCTGGACGCGGCGATGCAATCGACCGGAGAAATCGAAACCATGGACAGGGCATTCCCGGGCTTCGGATTATCCAGGTCGTCAACCTGGCGCTCGGATTTCACCGAGGCGATATCCCGATTCCACCCTGACCTTGTGGTTGGAACTTGGAGCTGGGACAACACCATTGCGGAATCCAATCCGCAGGAATTCCGGAGTTTGATCTCCGCCTTCCTATCGGTCGTTATGGCGCCCGGAAACGGTGTGCAAGGTGTGATCTTTCTTCAATTCCCTCCCCTTGGAGACCTTTGGGGGAATTCTCCGGCGGTCCGACAGCAGGACGCAAACCGAAAACAGGGCGTGCAGGCTTGGAATGAGCAAATAGCCGAGGTTGCGGCCTCTCGGCCTTCAAAGGTGATGTTCTGGCAAGTGGCAGATCAGCTTTACGTCGGCGGAAAGTACTCAGCTTGGCTCCCTATCGGCGGAGGCAGTTGGGTTCGCTCCCGCATGACCGACAACACCCACCTGTGCCCCGCCGGAGCCGCCGTCTACGCCAATGCAGTCGCATACCTTTTCGGTCAGCTATTCCACACACCCGCTCCGTCACCGGACTGGACAACCGGTTCCTGGCCGACAAACCCTCGATATACGGTCCCTTCAACCAACTGCCCTAACGATCAGCCCTAGCCGAGGTTGAGCCACGTCCGACGCTAGCCAGATGAGGCTTCTTTAGACACTCGATTGAGCGGCCTTGTTGGCCTGATCGGCTCATCTCGTCCTCTTCGCCTGGGTCCGGACCACATCGCAGGCACGGCATCGATTTCGTATGCGATAGCGAAAGCGGGCTGTTCGTAGTTCACTCGCCATCCTCGGAAATCAGGCCAAGCTTCTTTGGCGGTTCTTTCCACGGGGAAGCCAACTTCTCGAATCGATTCCACAACTTTCTCAAAATCCTCGAAGCTGATCGAAATTCCGGAATCGGGATCCGGGTCGGGATCCGGGTCATAACCAAGTACCGAAGCTATTTGCTGCAAACAGGTGAAGCCCATCCGCAGACACATCCTCGCTTCCATGTTCGGAGCTATATCGGGAGACAAGGAAAGGTACAAGGCCGCCGAGTCCATCACCGCCAGGAGCGATATCAGCCAGGAAGAATATCGGTGCGGCGAACGGAATCGAATCAGGACCGTGTAGTTGGTATGGCTCTCGCTTACGTCTGCCGCCCATCTCTCCCACTCGGAAAACAGGGCAGGAAGCGGATCAACCGATATTCCTCTCCTGGTGCCATAGCGTGTCCGTATCAGCAGCTCAGGTCCCCAAGCCGGCCTACCTGTTCTTGCGTCCAAGAGGGTGACAGCGGTTTCCCGGCGGTTAAAAGCGGCGTAAAGCGTTGGAAGGTAAGCAATTTGGGCTGCGATCACTATAAGCCCGGTTGCAGACCCGACAAAGGCCACGAAAATGGACAGGGGAGCCTTCGGGACCACGAAGCCCAAAGTAAAAATTGCGGAACCAGCCATCTTGAACGCAGCAGACCATCGTTCAGCTTCGGTAGACCAGAAGAACAGAGCAAGACCGGATATGTAGCACCCAAGCCAGAAGACCAGCAGCGTCAGGAACGTAACCGGAGCTTGAAGGGAAAGAATCCTGTCTCGCTTGGAGAACTCTTCAATGAGACCCGTAACGGCCTTGAACGCTCCGTTGAGGCTGCGGTCTACAAATTTAAAAAGTCGGCTTCTGGATCCCCTGGGCACTACGACGGTGCCGACCACTGACGCCGACGTTGCGATAAAAATCACAACACCAATGACTCCGGCCACGACCTTCAAGTACCCCACAGGTGCCCGGGGCGGGACTCGAACCCGCACGCCCTTGCAGGCAATGGCTTTTGAGGCCACCGTGTCTACCATTCCACCACCCGGGCTTTGGGAACACTCTAGTCAATGAACGGAGATATAGCCCGTTCCCTCTCCTATTCGATTCAATCTTGGCGTAGCCTGGACGCTGTGCTGGTTTTCACGTTCCCAGGCCAAGGATCGCAGCGCCCAGGAATGGGGCGAGACTGGGCCAACCATCCGTCTTGGGAATTGGTCTCGGACGTTTCGGATATCTGTAGCCGGAATGTCGCTCACCTCCTGCTCGACGCTACAGAAGAGGAGCTGAGGGCGACTCGCAACTCCCAACTCGCGACATTCACCATGTCGATGGTCATTCTCGACGCTATCGAGCGGCTCGGCCTTGCCCCCGGAGCCGTCGCGGGACATAGCCTCGGCGAGTACACAGCCCTGATTGCATCCGGCGCTTTAGGATTCGACGAAGGCGTCAGATTGGTGTCCGAGCGGGGCGAGTCAATGCAGGCAGCAGCCGAACAGAACCCAGGGACGATGGCGGCGCTTTTAGGAATAACCGAAGCCAACGCTGAAGCTTCGTGCCACATTGCAGGTGGCGACGTCTGGATAGCCAACTACAACGCACCCGATCAATTCGTGGTCGCCGGTGGAATAGAAGAGGTAAGGCGGGCCGGCGAGGCTGCTCTCTCGCTCGGAGCAAGAAAAGTCGTCAACCTCCAAGTATCCGGGGCTTTTCACACTCCTTTCATGCTTCCGGCAAGAGAACGCCTGAGCAAGGCCCTTGAGAGCACGACTTTCTCCGACCCGGAAATTCCGGTCGTGGCGAATGTCGACGCCAACGTCCATAGAGCCGGTTCCGATTGGCCGGTCCTGCTCGCCGCCCAGCTGAGCAGCCCTGTCAGGTGGCGACAGACACTTGCAGCTCTGGACGCAATGGGCGCAAGGGCGGTCGTCGAAGTCGGTCCGGGCGGCGTTCTCGTCGGTCTAGCCCGGAGAGCATTGGGAGATGCTCGCGCTCTAGTCGTGGCAAACCCGGAAGACCTGGACTTCCTCGTTCAGGTGCTGGCGGACGGGTCCCCTCTGCAGGCTTATGTCGGGGGTCATGCCGGAGAAGGTGCCCACATCTCGGAACGCGTAGTCATAGCTCCATCAAGCGGTGCCTTTGAAGCCGGAAGCGAGTTGTCAGTCGGAAGCTCGGTGAACGTGGGCGACTCCGTCGGAACCGTCGGAGGTGAAGAAGCACGCTCACCCTTCTCGGGTACGCTGATGGGAATTCTCGTCATGGACGGCGAGAGGGTGAACGCCGGGCAACCGGTGGCATGGCTTACCGTTGGTGAGGTGGATAGTTGAGCGTGACAGAGAGTGCTCCTCGCG
>DAIDIS010000237.1 GCA_027451785.1 Acidimicrobiales bacterium | reverse complement strand
AAGTACATCGTGCACTTCCCAGAGACCCGCGAGATTTGGTCTTTTGGCTCCGGATATGGAGGCAACGCTCTACTGGGCAAGAAGTGCTTCGCTCTGAGGATAGCCTCAGCAATGGCTCGTGACGAGGGCTGGCTCGCAGAGCACATGCTCATCTTGAAGCTCACCTCACCCGAGGGTGAGACCCGATACGTTACGGGCGCCTTCCCATCCGCTTGCGGCAAGACCAACTTGGCAATGCTCATTCCGACTCTTCCAGGTTGGAAGGTCGAGACTATCGGCGACGACATCTGCTGGATGAAGTTCGGCAAAGACGGCAGGCTGTACGCCATCAACCCCGAGTCGGGTTTCTTCGGAGTAGCCCCGGGTACCAACATGGAGACGAACCCGAACGCCGTTTTGACCATGGAGGCAAACTCCATCTTCACCAATACGGCGCTCACCGCCGATGGCGATGTCTGGTGGGAGGATCTCTCGAAGGAGCCGCCATCAGGCCTTACGGACTGGTTGGGGCAGCCATACGACCCTTCTTCCGGCAAGCCCGCAGCGCACCCGAACTCCCGTTTCACCACTCCAGCGGCACAGGATCCGGCGATAGCCTCCGAGTGGGAAGATCCGGCCGGTGTGCCGATCTCGGCAATCCTCTTCGGTGGGCGCCGCTCAAGCGTCGTTCCATTGGTGATGGAGTCCTACAATTGGCAACACGGAGTTTTTCTGGGCTCGATCATGGCGTCGGAAACGACCGCCGCCGCTGCAGGCGCCGTGGGCAAACTTCGTCGCGACCCGTTCGCGATGCTCCCCTTCTGCGGGTACAACATGGCGGACTATTTCTCGCATTGGCTGTCAATCGGGTCGTCCGGCGACGCAACCAAGCTCCCCAAGATCTTCTACGTCAACTGGTTCCGCAAGACTGAAGACGGAAGGTGGCTGTGGCCCGGATTTGGGGAGAACAGCAGAGTCCTTGAATGGGTATTCAAGAGGGTCGCAGGTGAGGGCGGCTTCGTCGAGACTCCTGTCGGCATAGTGCCCACAGTCGATGCAATCGACACCACCAACTTGGACGTCTCGGCTGAGGACATGGAGCTCCTTCTCGCAGTTGATAACGAGGATTGGCGAGCCGAGGTCCCTTCCATTCGGGAGCATTTCGCTCAATTCGGGGACAAGATACCGTCAGCCCTCCTTGACGAGGTGGACGCCCTAGAGAAGCGCCTGGCCAACTGATGGCCGTTGCCGCCTACATCCTGATCCAGACCGAGGTCGGCAAAGCCGCGAGCGTCGCCGACGCCGTCCGCTCGCTAGCCGGGGTTGTATCGGCAGAAGACGTTACCGGCCCTTACGACGTCGTCGTAAGGGCCGAGGCAAACTCGGTGGACGAACTTGGGCGCATGGTTGTCTCGAAGGTCCAATTGGTCACCGGTATTACCAGGACGCTTACCTGCCCGGTTGTGAATCTCTAGGCTCTCGAATCAACCGGATCAGCCCTAATTGCATCGTAGGCTTCAGAACCACCTGTCACCTCGGCGGGTGGTTCTTTCGTTTCCGGAAAGCGGAATTTTCCGCGCACAAGTAATGAGGCTACGGTTCCACCCAGGATGGCCGCTATCGCAATAGCCACCACCAATCCCAGGCGGCTTTGATGTTTCGACGTTGCCGCCACTGAGCACGAAGAGCCGACCTGTCCATCGGTGCAATTCAGGCCGCTGACAGAGCGGGCTCCGGGCCTGTAATTGAATTCCCACTCCCCTGTCGCCGATTGCCCGCCTCCAACGGTGGCCTCCCACTGCACTTCGTAGGAACCGGCCGAAGTCCCCGAAACCAAAGGTGTGAGGACATTACGACCACCGCCTTCCACGATGGCAGGCCCGGACGTTGCAGATAGCCCGTCTGCCGAGATTGCCTCAACGGAAGCGGAGGTCACCCGATGATTAAACCGCATTGAGATGAAGTCTGGCAGCTTGCCGACCGTGGCATCGAGACCTGGTGACTCAGACAAGAGGACAAGTCTCGGTTGGCCGCTTCCGACAAGGGCACTTGCTGCAATAGTTGGACCCGATCCCAACGATCCAGCCACCGCAAGCAAAGACGTCACCAGTGCCTTACGGCCGAACCTCGCCGCCAAATGAGATACTGCCATGCCTGCTTTACTCCCCAAATCTTGCCCTGCTGCCTGACAAGATCGTAGCCGCAAGCGAAGTCAATAGGACCGAGATCACGTAAGGATTCGGCCTAATTCCACCCCGTAACTTGGTTTGCCTCGGGCGATGTAAGAAATCCTTCTACAAAGAATCTCTGCCGATTAGCGGCCCGGACATGGGAAAGCGGCACTTGGAATCATCTCCCGACTCTTCCAAGCGCCGCTTTGGGGCAGAAAAAACTTACGTTGCTCCCGCTTGGAACCTAGGCCTTCGTGCCGGAGTTCTTGCGGCTCATTGCAATTGCAGCGCCACCACCGACAACCACTACAACCGCGACGATCGCAATGATGATGCCCGTTGAGGAAGAGCCGCTCTTCGATGACGAAGACGACCCAGTGGGGGCCATCGTGGACGCTGTGGTGGAACCACCGGTGGGTGTGCCACTAAGAGTGGCGTCGCCTAAGCCACCTTTGCCGCAGCTGCCGGCAGCGGAATGCTGATCGTCAAGGCCTTGAGCCTGGGGGTTATAGGTGAAAGACCAGGAACTGCTGGTCACGTGCGTGTCAACAGAAGTGAACTGCCATTGCACCACGTATGCACCTGGTGAAGCGCTCTGGTTGATCGGGATATCCGCCTCGGACTTTCCGGACGTGAAATGAACCGGCCCGGTAGCAATCGACTGGCCCGACGTGCTCGTCACCTGGACGGAAGCTGCGGTAATGCCCTCGCTGGTGTCCATTATCACTTCAGGAGGCAGCGTGGCGGTCGTACAGCCGTCGCCGGGCGTATATGCAACCGGGTAAGCATGGGCGAATGCCGGTACCGCGAACGCAAACAGCGAGACGAAGGAGAGTCCTCCGATTGCTGCTGTAGCCGTCAACGAGCGGCCGCTACGAAATGGGTTCATATTCAAGGTTTTGTTATCTCCGTAGTAATTGCATGAAGAATCGGCCTTTTTATGCAATAGAGAATCGGGTATCCACGCATTCGAGGACATATATGTCCTCTCCGGCGAACCAGTATTCCCCACTCCCGGCGTTCCCTCAGGCACCTGCCTCAGCCTCAGCCTCAGCTTACAGTCCCACATAAGCCGAGTGAATGGGACTCTACTCAATAACACTTTGGCTGTCAACGATAAAATGTCCAGCAAGCGGTCAATTTATTGCGCCAACCATGCAAAATCATAATCAACCCGTAATCTCCGTTGGCCGCCCATCATGATGGTTCACGCGGATTCGCGGGCACTAAGGGCGAGCAGGAGATGCCCGGGACGATCCCCGTTATAACGCATTTCACCATATGGGTGCGAGATATGTCCGGCACCGCATTCGCCTAGGCGATATGAGTTGAGTGATTAGCCTCGATGAGCTGGATTTTCGAAGTACGCATATCCTGAATGCGAACCGCATCTTCGTATACGGAGGCAGACGGCCCGAGGCCACTCAGAACGAAGGTTGCGAGAAAGTCGCTTATCTGCTCTCTGGTGTACACGGCATCCTTGCCAAGCCATGACGCCGCCAAGTGATGGACCAAACCGACCAGGGCATGAGAGGTAAGTGAGGCGTCGCGCTTTGCGAGCACGCCGAAGTCCATCGCCTCTTGGATAACAGCCGCAAGGTCGGAGGCTATGACTTCCCAAACCCAACCGCCGAGTTTCAGGGATCGGCTTTCCGATGCTGAAGCGTAGTCACGATAGAAGTGACGAAGAATTGAACTGTCCGCCTCAATGAAGTCCATGTAGGCGTCCATGCAAGCAAAAATCTTCTCAGCGGGCGTGCCTGCTCCAGAGATCGACTTTCGTAGGTTCGTCCGAAGCTTTGAAAGGTCGTCGGTTATGACCTTCAAGAAGAGGTCATCCTTGGAATCGAAATAGAGGTAGAAGGTTCCTACTGAGACTCCGGCCCGCTCCGCAATTCTCTCGATCTTCGCCTGGGTGAACCCGACTTCGCGCATCAGGGAAGTGGCCGCCTCAAGCAATCTCGGCCGCATCTCTGGATTCGGGTTCTGAAGCCTACGACGAGGAGCCTTGGGCTTGGTGCGAGAACCGGTCTTCTTCCGATCGGTTACTTCGGGACCACCGATCGGGACATTCGGGTCTATTCTTCTCGCTCCCCTGCCGGGGGAGAGTTGACTACTGCTCAATTGCCGTGACTGCAGGTTTCCGCCAACATTCGACCTGGGCCTATCGGCCACGTAAGGAGACGACAGAGGACTCACTGCTCACCAAATCTAGCAAACCAAACGCAAGTTGTCTAGATCTTTTTGCATCAAAAATGCAACAAGATTCAGCTCTTCGCCGTGAGCACCGCTCTTATACCCAGGCCCATGATGAACAAACCGCCAAATCCGTATAGCCAATAGGCATAGCGACGCATCGAGCCCCTATAAGCGTAGAGCACACCGACGACTACAATCGCAAAAAAACCGTAAAAGGGGTGAAAGGCCGGCGGTTTCTTATGGTCCCCAGCAACCAGGCCAACCCCCATTGCCACTTGGATCGCGATGGAGGCTTCTGCGAACGAAGTAAACCACCAAAGCGAATTGGTCTTCAGCGGTTCCAGCCGAATCGCCGCAAGAGCCCAAACCCCCGCCAGACCATTGGAAAATATGACTACCCAGGCCCAAGCGGAATGGAATTGAAGCAAGTCGACAGTCGCCACGAACGATGGGCTTGCCTGCACGACTTACACCTTAATCGATAAGCCCAATCCGCATCACACCAATGCGGCGTTGGCGAGCCCTACTTGATCGCCCCCACCGAAGCGAGGTCCTCAATTTCGGCCTCCGTGAATCCCCAATCCGCTAGGCACTCGTTGGTATGTTGACCCGGGAGAGCGGGCGGTGCGGATATTTCCGGCGGCGTCTTCGAGAACCTGGGAGCTGGGGCGGGTTGGAGCACGCCGTCGACCTCGACGAAATTTCGGCGGGCGACATTATGGGGATGATCGGGCGCCTCATGCAAAGCAAGTACAGGCGTAACGCAAGAGTCCGAGTCCCCAAATATCTCGACCCACTCCGCTTGGGTCTTGGTCTTGAATAAGCTTGCGAATACTTCCTTGTTTGGCTCCCAATGCTCACGGTCCATCTGCGGGGCCAAAGCATCCTCCTTCGGCTTCAGACGTGACAAGAGCTCTCGATAGAATTGCGGCTCGATCGCCCCTACGGCCAGGTACTTTCCGTCTGCGGTCTCATAGGGGCCGTAAAAATGGGCACCCCCATCCAAGATGTTGGCGCCCCGCTCATCCTTCCAATAGCCGAGAGAGCGGAAGCCATGGACAATGGTCGTAAGTAACGCAGAGCCGTCAACCATTGATGCGTCCACTACTTGGCCTAATCCGGTCTTTTGAGCATCCAATAATGCGGCCAGAACGCCAAAGGCAAGCAGCATCCCTCCCCCACCAAAGTCGCCTACGTAGTTCAACGGTACGTCGGGAGGCCGCCCTTCAGTTCCAATCGAGCCAAGAACGCCGGAGAGTCCGATGTAGTTGATGTCGTGACCCGCCATGTGGGACATGGGACCGGTTTGGCCCCAGCCGGTCATACGGCCATACACAAGACGAGGGTTGCGCTCCATGCACTCGCTGGGTCCTATGCCAAGCCGCTCGGCTACCCCCGGTCGGAATCCTTCTATCAGCGCGTCGGCATTTTCACAAAGGCGCAAAACCACTTCCGGTCCTCGCTCGTGCTTCAGATCGACACCTACCGACCTACGGGACCTAGCGAGCAGATCCTTGGAGGAACCTTGGGCCGGGATATGAGCTACGCCTTGGGCGCGATCCACCCGGACGACGTCAGCCCCCATGTCACCGAGCATCATGGCCGCAAAGGGAC
>DAIDIS010000236.1 GCA_027451785.1 Acidimicrobiales bacterium | reverse complement strand
AACGCAACGGATCCCTCGGATATGCTGGGCGACCTTTACAAGCACCTTGAGGCCTGGATGGTGGCGGGCGAGCGCCTTTTGCTCCATGAAGAGGAAATGGGCGACAAGTCAATGGGTGTGGCCGCTGGATACCTTCTCTGGTCGGGCAAGCTGCCCAGTGGGCCGGTTGCCGTTGCAGCTCTGGAGAAGTTGGCCCAGCGCCAGATGGGACCTACGGGACGGCGGCTGGTCTCGCGTGTGAGAGTTTTGGCAGACCGGGACCCCGAGCAGGTCGATTGACCGAATCCGTCGGTACCATCCGGATCAAGGGCCTTCGCGCAATGGGGACCCACGGGGTGTTGGCTGAAGAAAAGTCCAGATCCCAGGTATTCGAGGTGGACATTGAAATTGTCGCACCAGTCGAAGTAGCCGGAAAGTCGGACTCACTTTCCGACACCATTGATTATTCGGTAATCGCCACCAGGGCGAAGAATCTGGTCGAAACGGGGTCCGTAGAACTGATCGAGACTCTTGCTGAAAGAATCTGCTCCATGGTCTTGGCGGAGGCATTGGCGGAAAGGGCCACGGTAGTCGTGCGCAAGCTCCACCCGCCGATCGAGGCCGACGTCAAGTGGGTGGAGGCCGAGATCTCGAAATGCAAGACTCTTGCCGGCTGAATAAGCCTTTGGCCAAGTTGAGCCATTGAGCCCAGTTGAGCCATTGAGCCGGGAGGCCTTTGGCCCAGTTGAGCCCGGATGGGAGCTGAGTTGCTAAGGAGTGATTACTTTGAAGTATTTCTTAGGCCTTGGTTCCAACATGGGCGATCGCCTTGCCTATCTGAGGGGTGCGGTGGAGTCACTCGGCGCCAGAGGCGTCAAAGTTGTCGGATGTTCTTCCGTCTATGAGTCGGACGCTGTAGGCGGGCCTGAGGGTCAAGACAAGTTCCTCAACGCAGTTATCGAAGTTGACTCCACCTTGGGGCCATACGAAATGCTGGCTCTGTGCGCGGATCTCGAAGCCGAAGCAGGCAGAGTACGAGACGAGCGATGGGGTCCCAGGACTCTCGATGTCGATATTCTCCTGTGGGATGGAGAACCGATTAGTGACGACTTGTTGGAGATTCCCCACCCGAGAATGTCCGAGCGAGGTTTCGTTATGCTGCCGTTGGCTGAAATCGACCCTGACCGGCGAGTCTCACCTGAACTTGCCACCAGCGCCTGGATAGTAGGTACTCTTATCTAAAGAATACGAACGGCACCCGTTAGATGCGGGGCTGGAACGTGGAAAGAGAAGAACCGTGAGCATTGAGGTGCTTGAGTCGGCTGCGGCCGTGGCGGAGAAGATCGATCGAGAACGGCTTTCAGGGAAAGCTATCGGCCTTGTGCCCACCATGGGGGCATTGCACGAGGGTCATGCATCCCTTATTGCCCGGGCTGCAGACGAATGCGGGTTCGTCGTTGTGTCCATCTTTGTGAACCCGACCCAGTTCGGGCCTTCCGAGGATTTCGACGTGTATCCCAGGACTTTTGAAGCGGACCTGGAGCTTTGTGAGAGTCACGGAGTCGACCTGGTATTCGCCCCTACGGCGGGAGAGCTTTACCCATTTGGGACGCGATCGGTGGTCAAGGCTCCGGAAATCGCCGACTTGCTGGAGGGATCGGGCAGGCCAGGTCACTTTGACGGCGTAGCAACGGTGGTGTCGAAGCTTTTTGCGATTGCGGGGAGGTGCAACGCGTACTTCGGAGCAAAGGACTACCAGCAACTCCAAGTCGTGAAGGCGATGGCCAAGGAGCTGTGCTTTCCGGTGGAGATCGTCGAATGCGAAACCGTACGCGAATCGGACGGGTTGGCACTTTCAAGCCGGAATCGCAGGCTGGACATTGGCCAGCGGGCGGCTGCACTTTCGTTGAGCGCGGCGTTGTCGACGGCGAAAGACGCAATCGAGGTCTTGGGCGAGACAAGTGCCGCCGAAGTTGAGCGGATCATGATTGACATCCTCCATAGCGTGGAAGGCGTCGAGGTCGAATATGCAGTTGTGGCTGACTTGGTCTCGTTACAGCACATCGACTCCATTTCCGACGAAGTACGGCTGCTGGTGGCGGCAAAGGTCGGCAATGTCCGGCTGATCGACAATGTTGGCGCCATCCCGAGCCTTCGGCACGGGGAAGCTCTCAGAGAAAAGGTGGTAGCGCAATGAGGCGCAGGATGCTCAAGTCGAAGATTCACCGTGCAACCGTCACGGATGCGAACTTGAACTACATCGGGTCAATCAGCCTGGATCCCAAGTTGATGGCTTTGGCTGACATTCTGGAGCACGAGCAAGTCGCCGTTCTGGACATCGACAACGGAGCGAGATTCGAGACCTATGCGATTGTCGGCGGTCCCGGAGAGGTGTGTTTGAACGGTGCCGCTGCCAGGCTGGTGCAGCCGGGTGACAAGGTCATCGTCATCACTTACGCTGATTACGAACAGGCCGAGCTCGACGGTTACGCGCCGAAGGTGGTGCATGTGGACGGGTCAAACACTCCGATTATGGAGTTCGACTCAGTGACCGATTCAAAAAGGGCGACCGAGATTCACCACGAGGACTTGGAACTCGAGCTTCTACCGTGAACCTTGACGTACTGGTGGTCGGCTCGGGTGTAGCCGGTCTGTCGGTTGCGCTCAACTGTTTGGAGGACCAAGGCGGGGGTGCATTACGGTGCGCCGTCCTCACCAAGGGTGAGCTTTCCGAGTCGGCAACGCGTTGGGCCCAAGGTGGCGTAGCAGCCGTCATGGAAGACAAGACGGACTCCACCGAATTGCATCTGGCTGACACTCTTGCTGCGGGGGCCGGGCTTTGTGACGAGGAAGCCGTTCGGGTAATGGTGGAAGAGGGACCTTCCGCCCTTCTGGACCTGGTCTCGCTTGGAGCGAGTTTCGATCTGGACAGCACTGGGGGCTATGCGCTCTCCAAGGAGGGTGGCCATTCCGCAGCGAGGGTGGTGCACGCCGGGGGTGCTGCAACCGGAGCCGAGATCGAGCGAACCTTGGTATCGGCAGTCCGCTCAAGCAGCTGTGAGACCTTTGAGGGGTGGTTTGCAACTCAGCTCATCGTTGAGGGCGGGGTGTGCAAGGGAGTCAGGGCATTCGGCCTTGATGGTAACTACAGGGAATTCAGGGCATCGAATGTTGTGCTGGCGACGGGTGGGCTTGGGCAGCTTTTTTCCGTAACCACCAATCCGTTGGAGTCGACCGGGGATGGATTCGCGCTCGCATTGAGGGCGGGGGTCACGGTTGGCGACGTAGAGTTCATACAATTCCATCCCACGGCGCTCCATCATCCTGCAGTTCCAAGGCCATTAATTTCGGAGGCGCTGAGGGGCGACGGAGCACTCCTTAGGGATGCCGACGGCAATCGGTTCGTGGACGAGCTTTCTCCCAGGGACATTGTGTCAAGGGCAATTGCTGAAAGGATGAGACAGTCAAACTCCACCCATCTGTGGTTGGACGTGACTTCCATTCCGGACTTCGCCACGAGCTTCCCTACGATTGCCGACTCATTGGCCATGGCGGGCCTGGACCCCGCGAAAGACTGGCTTCCGATTGCTCCGGCCGCTCATCATGTGTCGGGTGGAGTTGTAACCGACATTAACGGAGCGAGCGAACTGGATGGTTTGTGGTCGTGCGGTGAGACCGCGCTTACAGGGGTTCATGGGGCGAATCGACTGGCCTCGAACTCGTTGTTGGAGGGTTTGGTATTTGGGCGAAGGGTTGTATCCGCGATCAAAGCGGGCCAGAGTGGACCGACCCCAACCGGCCCTATGAGGGCACTCATGGGCCGGGAGTCGACCATAGGGATCATGAGGACGCAGTCGAGAGCGTTTTCGGGCGACTCTTCCGGCGACATCAACTTGCCTCACCAGAAGCTTCTTCACCAGCTTCAGACCGACATGACCGACGGAGCGGGCATAGTGAGGTCGGCTGAGTCGCTGGAGTCCGCCTACGCTCAACTGCCGACCTACTTGCTTAGCCACCAATACATGAGTCAGCTTGAGAAGGAGCCGCGGCGGCAATTCTTCGAGTTGGTCAACTTGGTGACCTGCGCCGCGGCGATTATCGAGTCCGCTCTGGCGCGGAGGGAGAGCAGGGGAGCCCACTACCGGTCGGATTTCCCGGAATCGTCACCCGACTTCCTGTGCCGTATTGTCAGGTAGCTATGAGAGAGACGAGTTGCTTCCTGTAATGAGCGCCAACACGAGCCTGGGCGCGTCGGGGCGATTGTTCGGCCCCGACGTTGAACCTCCACGGGATGCCGTGGTGAAAGCCGTAAGTGCCGCGATCGCCGAAGACCTTGGAGCATTAGGGGACCTGACGGCCGCGCTGTTGCCCGCTGAAGCAACTGCAAACTGCAATCTCGTAGCCAGGCAGGAAGGAGTTCTTGCAGGAAGCGCGTGCGCTCTTGAGGCCTACCTTCAGATTGGTGGCGGTGTAAGTCTCGTGTTCGAGGTCGCCGACGGTGAGAAGTTCACCTCCGGGACAGTTGTTGCCAGGGTCTCGGGGCCTTTGCGGCCCGTGCTTACCGGTGAGCGGACGGCGCTCAACTTTCTTTCCCGCCTTTCCGGAGTTGCGACATTGACGCAACGGTTCGTCTCAGCCGCCAAAGCCGTCAACCGCAATGTAGAGATCAGAGATACCCGCAAGACAACCCCGGGCCTGCGAGCATTGGAGAAAGCGGCCGTGCGGTGTGGTGGAGGACGGAACCATAGGTCAGACCTTTCGGGTGGCGTGCTCGTGAAGGATAATCACTTGGCAGGTCTCTCCCTACACGAGGCTGTATCCAGGGCCAGATCCTTGTGGCCGGGACACGCAATCGAGGCGGAGTGTGACTCCTTCGAGCAGGTTGTATCGGCAATAGAAGCCGGTGCAAAGATTGTGATGCTCGACAACATGTCTCCGACTCAGGCGAAGGACTCGGTTGAGAGAATCAGGAAGATGGGCGGAGGGCACGAAATCCTTGTTGAGGTCTCCGGAAGGATCAACCTAGACAACGTTGCAGAGTACGCCGCTGCGGGAGTCGACCTGATCTCGGTCGGAAGCATTACGCACTCCGCCCCGATAATCGACTTTGGACTGGACCTCGCTGAGGCCGGCTAGAGCGACTCCGGCGCAGGGAAAATTACCTACGAACCTCTACCTGGGAACTGATTGAGATGCTTTTGGCAGTAGACATTGGGAACACGCAGACGGTCCTTGGGCTTTTTGCCGAGGAAGGCTCCGGCGCGGGTGAGGTTGCCGGTTCGAATGGCTTGCTAAGGCACCATTGGAGGATTGCAACGAACTCCGAGCGGACGGCCGACGAACATGCACTGTTGGTTACGGAACTGATGTCCTTGGAATCGCTCAATTCCGCCGAAGCGGTTACCGGTATCGTGGTTTCCTCAACGGTACCGAGGCTGACGGCCACTCTTCGGGAGATGGCGTCGAGATGGTATGACGTGCCCACGGTCGTCTTGGAGCCTGGGATCAAGACCGGTGTCCACATTCTCTATGACGACCCCCGAGAGGTCGGTGCCGACCGGATCGCCAATGCCGTCGGCGCGTTCTGTACCTATGGGGGGCCTGCAGTTGTGGTCGACTACGGAACCGCTACAACCTTCGATGTCATCTCGGACGCCGGGGAATACATGGGCGGTTTGATCGTTCCGGGAATCGACATTTCCATGGACGCACTTTTTCGGCAGGCGGCAGCCTTGGGCAGGGTCGAGTTCCTCGAACCCAGAAGGGTGATCGGGAAGAACACTGTCGAGTCGATTCAGGCTGGGGCCATCTATGGTTTCTCGGCTCAGACTGAAGGCATTTGCCGGAAGATCGAGTCAGAGATCGGGAAGGCGACCATAATCCTGACGGGTGGGCTCGCAGAGGTTATAGCGCCGCATATCGAGATGCCATTCGTTCACGATCCCTGGTTGACTTTGGAGGGCCTGCGAATCGTATTCGGGAGGAATACCTGATGGAAAAGGGAGAGCCCGAACTCAAAGGCGACCTCACCGGCGAGGTTCACCCCGAAAAGGAAATGGAAGAGCAAGTGGATGGCTCTGCGTCGGTCGATGCCGATTCTGAAATGCATAGTGATGAGTTAGGCGCGGCAATTCCGTATCGCTTCGAACGCACGAACGAGTGCGCCGAGCTTGTCGCCAAGTACTCCGAGCTTGCCGATGGCGAAGAGACGGAGGATGTTGTCTCTGTCGCCGGAAGGCTGATGTTACTCCGAGTCCAGGGCAAGGTCGCATTCGGAAGGCTCGTTGACTCCAGTGGAGAGATCCAGTTGTTTGTCTCCGCCAAAGTAGCGGAAGATTTCGCGTCATTCTCGAAGTTGTCGCTCGGTGACTGGGTCGGGGCAAAGGGGTCGGTTGTAAAGACCCGGCGCGGCGAGCTTTCCGTGAAGGTATCGGAATGGGTGCTGCTGGCGAAGGCGCGCCGTTCCTTCGGGGACAAGTTTCATGGGGTTTCCGATCAGGATCTGCGCTTCCGGCAGCGCTATTTGGACCTTTGGGCGAACGCCGACTCACGGTCGGCTCTCCAACTTAGGAGTCGCACGATTTCTTGGCTCAGGCACTCCCTGGAGAGTCGAGGGTTCATTGAAGTCGAGACTCCGGTGCTTCATCCGATTGCCGGTGGGGCAACCGCCAAGCCCTTCGTGACCAAGCACAACACATTGGACATGGAGCTCTTTTTGAGGATCGCCCCCGAGCTCTATTTGAAGAGGATGGTCGTAGGAGGGTTCGAGAAGGTATTTGAGATCGGGCGGGTCTTCAGGAACGAGGGTATGTCGCCGCGCCATAACCCCGAGTTCACGATGCTTGAGCTTTATCAGGCCTACGCTGATTACTCGGATGCGATGGCGCTGACCGAGGAATTGGTATCAGGAGCTGCGTTGGAGACCTGCGGCTCCAGCATGATCGAATACCAGGGCCGGGAACTGGATCTCACTCCTCCGTGGCCCCGTGAAACGATGTGCTCGCTGATCGCCAAGTATGCCGGGGTAGATGTGTCGCCGGCCATGGAGGTTTCTGAGATCGCCGGGATTGCATCCAAGTTCGGGATCGAAGGAGAGCCCGCTTGGGGCGCCGGCAAGTACGTCCTCGAATTGTACGAAAAGACCGTCGAGTCGGAGCTGTGGGGACCGGTATTCGTCTATGACTTTCCGAAGGAGGTCTCCCCTCTTGCTCGTCCGCACCGCAATGACCCCGATTTGGCGGAGCGGTTCGAGGCGATTGTCGCCGGGCGAGAGCTGGCGAATGCCTTCAGCGAGTTGATCGACCCGCAAGACCAGAGACGGCGATTTGAAGCTCAGGCGGAGCTGAAGAAAGTGGGAGACGAGGAAGCGATGTCGGTCGACGAGGACTACTTGAGGGCACTTGAGTATGGCCTTCCCCCGACTGCAGGAATCGGAATCGGGATCGACCGGCTTGTAATGCTTCTCGCCAACCAAGCATCGATAAAAGAGGTGATCGCCTTTCCAACTCTGCGCCCAGAGGTGAATTGACCAACCATTACACTCCGGTTGGGCGGTTAAGGGCGAGCCATCGACCCGCCGCTCGCTTTTCGGGAATGACTACTGAGCCAGCAGCTCTTCGGCCTTGTCGAAAAGCAGGAAGGTCTCTGATGCTGCGAGCTTCAAGCTCTCGCGTGGAATGGAAAGAGCATCCAAGAGCGCAATGCCAAGGGACCCGAGCGATTCGGCCACATCTTTGTCCGGCAGTACCGCAAGGGACGAGTTCGCTCTCCTGACATACGAGAGCGCCGCTTCCTTGCAGTATGAGACTGCGTCGGTGGAGGCGACCATTGAGCGGGCCAGTACCCTGTCGGTATCCGAAAGCGGGGAGCTCAACATTTGTTTGAGCTTTGGACCCACTTCGGGGTCTTCCAGCGCTCTCAGTGTCGGGAGGGTGTAAACGCCCTCGGCCAGATCCTGGCCGGTTAGCTTCCCAATCTTCTCCTCGTCGCCGATGATGTCCAGAATGTCATCGTAAATCTGGAACGCCATCCCGAATCCCTCGCCGAAGAGAGTGACCGCATCGATTAATTCCCGGTCCAAACCGGCGGCGATCGCACCGACCCGGCAGGACGTCGCCATAAGGGATGCAGTCTTGCCACGAACCGCTACCAGGTAGGTGTCGATGGACCTGTCTGTGTCGAAGACGGAGCGAACTTCGCAAAGCTGCCCCTCGCACAACCTTGCAAGAGTGTCGGCCATCAGACCCGCAATCTCGGTGCCAAGCGACGCAGCTATTCCTGCAGCTTTTGCCAAAAGAAAATCCCCGGACACCACTGCCACCAGGTTGCCCCACCGGGCATTGACACTCGGGACTCCTCGCCTGGATGTCGCCTCATCCATGACGTCGTCGTGGTACAGAGAGGCTAGGTGGACAAGCTCCACCGAGACGCCACCCATCAAGACGTCATCTGTGATGCTGGCTCCACCGCCGGCAGCAGCCGCGATAGCGAGCGATGGGCGCAGGCGTTTGCCCCCGGCCGAGATCAAGTGTCCTGCTACCTGGGATACGAACGGATCTGTGCTCTCGACCGTAGAGATAAGAAGTTTCTCCAAACGGTCGAGAAGATCCGGTAAACCGGGAAGCTTTAGGAGGTCAGAGCTGTTCACTAACTCAGGAAGATACCCAGGGATGCCGACATAAAGAAAAGTGAAACATATTTTTCTGAATGGATATTCTAGGGGATACTACCCAGTAGGGAGGTAAACGCCAGGTCAAAAGGCCTTTTCCGAGGCGCATCCAAGCGTCGCAGCGTGACTTTGCCGGCATTTTGGGAGCTTGGTGACGTCGAAGCTGGTAACCGAGTACGACTAGACTTTTACTGCAGTAGTTAAACCGCAGTTCCGTCCATAGGAGGCGGGAAGATTGTTCGAGAGATTTACAGATAGAGCCCGTCGAGTCCTGGTACTTGCCCAGGAGGAAGCGAGGCTCCTCAACCATAACTTCATTGGTACCGAGCACATATTGCTCGGGCTTATCCATGAAGGCGAAGGAGTGGCAGCCAAAGCTCTTACGCAGCTTGGGATATCTCTTGATGCCGTACGCGAGAAGGTCGAAGAGACGATCGGGCCGGCGAGTTCGTCGACTACGGGCTCACCTCCTTTTACGCCAAGGGCAAAGAAGGTCCTGGAGCTTTCGTTGAGGGAAGCCCTGCAACTCGGCCACAACTACATCGGGACGGAGCACATGCTCCTGGGGTTGGTTCGCGAAGGTGAGGGTGTAGCAGCCCAGGTACTTCAGAGCCTTGGAGCCGACCTGAACCGCGTTCGCCAGCAGGTCATTCAGATGATGTCCGGCTACCGTGGGGGGCCGAAGGATCCAGCAGGTGTGTCGGGAGGTTCCGGTCAGGATTCGCCTTCGGGTTCTCCGGTTCTAGACCAATTCGGTCGCAACTTGACTGCATTGGCTCGTGACCACAAGCTCGACCCGGTGATCGGGCGGGAGCGCGAGATCGAACGCGTAATGCAGGTCCTGTCCCGCAGGACCAAGAACAACCCGGTACTCATAGGCGAGCCTGGGGTTGGAAAGACCGCCATAGTCGAGGGCTTGGCCCAGAAGATCGTTTCGGAGGAAATCCCCGACACATTGCGCGGCAAGCAGCTTTACACCCTGGACTTGGGTGCCTTGGTGGCGGGAAGCCGTTACCGTGGCGACTTCGAGGAACGGCTGAAGAAAGTCCTCAAGGAGATCCGCACTCGTGGTGACATCATCCTCTTCATCGACGAGCTGCACACGCTCGTAGGAGCCGGTGCTGCCGAAGGAGCAATCGACGCCGCCTCGATTTTGAAGCCGATGCTTGCGAGAGGCGAGCTACAGACGGTTGGGGCTACAACGCTTGACGAGTATCGCAAGCACCTTGAGAAGGATGCCGCACTTGAGCGTAGGTTCCAGCCGATCAAGGTCGAGGAACCCTCTTTGGTGCACACCATCGACATTTTGAGGGGTCTTCGTGACCGCTACGAGACACATCACCAGGTCACGATAACTGACCAAGCGATTGTGGCCGCAGCCAACATGGCTGACCGCTATATCGCTGATCGGTATCTTCCTGACAAGGCGATCGACTTGATCGACGAGGCCGGTAGCCGCCTCAGAATTAGAAGAATGTCCACTCCACCTGCCTATCGTCAGATTGAGTCCGAAATCGCTGCTTTGGTCAAGGACAGGGACGCCGCACAGCAAAAGCAAGACGCAGACGCGATCACCCGCCTAGAGGGTCAGGTCAAGGAGTTGACCGACAAGCGCGACGGCATGGCCGCCGAATGGAGGGAGGATGGCGTCGACCTCTTCGACATTGTCGACGAGGAAGTGATTGCCGAGGTTCTCTCAAACTGGACCGGGATCCCCGTGTACAAGCTCACCGAGGAGGAGACCGCAAAGCTCCTTCGCATGGAGGACGAGCTGCACAGGCGAATCATTGGGCAGAACGAGGCCATTGTGTCTCTTTCCAAGGCGATCCGCAGGACCCGTGCCGGTCTAAAGGATCCAAGGAGGCCCTCCGGCTCGTTTATCTTCCTTGGCCCGACAGGGGTTGGGAAGACCGAGCTTGCCAAGACACTGGCCGAGTTCCTGTTCGGTGACGAGTCTGCGCTTATCCAGCTCGACATGAGCGAGTACATGGAAAAGCACACGGTTTCCCGCTTGGTGGGTTCTCCCCCCGGGTATGTCGGTTATGACGAAGGTGGTCAGCTGACGGAGGCCGTTAGGCGTAAGCCGTTCTCGGTGGTT
>DAIDIS010000235.1 GCA_027451785.1 Acidimicrobiales bacterium | reverse complement strand
AAGAAAGGTACGGAGGGAGCAAACGCTGTCAAGAGGGCACCTCCAGCGGTACCAGCCAGGGCCAACACGATGATCGGCTTCTTGCCGAATTTGTCTGAGAAGTGACCCAGAATGGGTGAGGCGATTGCCTGGCTGCCCAGTTGGCAAGCGATGAGCACGCCGATCCACCCAGCGGAAAGCCCATAATGCTTTGCGAAAAGAGGAAGGATCGGGATGACTATCCCGAAGCTCGCCATGTCGACGGCGACACTGAGCCAAATCGGCCAATACCCGGCGGGAGCGGCAAATTGGCGATCGCGGGCGCGAACTACCTTCGGACCATTTAACTTTCTGCTCATACGTTTCCCAGGATCATCCCAGGTTCATGTGTTCAGATGGGGTCAACAAGGCAGTTAACTTTCAGGAGGAACAAATTGAAGATAGCGGTTCTCGGCGGCGACGGATATTTGGGCTGGCCAACTGCACTTCACCTCTCTGCGCAAGGGCACGACATTTTAGTTGTCGACAATTTTGCAAGGCGCCAGTACGACTTCGAGCTTGGCGCAGAGAGCCTTGTTCCGATCCGAAGCCTCAAGCAGCGGGTAGACAAGTGGAGGGAAATCAGCGGCCGCACCATTGAGATTATGGCTGGGGATCTCACCGATCCTGAGTTCACGTACGAGATGGTCCGTAAGTTCACCCCGGAGGCGGTCGTCCACTTTGCCGAGCAGCGAGCGGCTCCGTACTCAATGATTGATCGTTCACACGCCGTCTATACGCAGGTGAACAACGTAGTTGGCACGCTTAATCTCCTTTATGCGATTGCCGAGATCGACCCCGAGATCCATCTGGTGAAGCTAGGGACCATGGGTGAGTACGGGACCCCGAACATCGACATCGAAGAGGGCTTCATCGAGATTACCCACAAGGGCCGCACAGATGTCCTCCCATTTCCGAAGCAGCCGGGGTCCTTCTACCACCTTTCAAAAGTGCACGACTCGCATAACATCATGTTCGCGACAAAGGCATGGAACCTGCGTTCAACTGACTTGAACCAGGGGGTCGTCTACGGTCAAGAGACGGAAGAGACCGCCATGCATTCGGACTTGGCAACTCGCCTTGACTATGACGCTGTCTTCGGGACGGTCCTCAACCGGTTTATTGTCCAGGCCACCATCGGTCATCCGATCACCGTCTATGGAACAGGTGACCAGACCCGAGGGATGCTCGATATCCGGGACACGCTCCAGTGCATACACCTTGCAATAAAGAACCCAGCGCAGCCCGGTGAGTACAGAGTCTTCAATCAGTTCACCGAGTCGTTCTCGATCTCGCAGCTTGCGAACCTCGTTTCCGAGACGTTCCCGGGGCATGTGACTGTGGAGATGCTTGATAACCCGAGAACCGAAGCTTTGAGTCATTATTACAACGCAGTTCACACGAAGCTGTTGGATCTCGGACTGCAGCCCCATTTGTTGTCAGACACTCTGATTTCTTCGCTCTTCGGGGTGGTGGAGCAACACAAGGACCGTGTCGACCTGGACGTAATGAGGCCATCCGTCCAGTGGAGGAAGACCTCCAGCCCTGTAAGGGAGGAGAAAGTTGCCAAGTGATACTGGGTTAGCAAGCAGAGTGAACCAAGTGCCGGTGACGTCCGCCATTATCGATCTTCGACCCGACACGTTGGAGTCCCTGCCCAAGGCTGAAAGGGACTCTCTGGTTGACGATTTGGCGAGGTCCGAATTCGCAAACAGGTACGGCGAGCCGTCCTTTGGCGACATAACCGTCGTGATTCCCGCCTACCAAGAAGAGGAAAATATCCGGGCGGTAATCGAAGGAATTCCCGGATCAGCTCTTGGCCGCAAAGTTTCCGTGTTGGTTGTAACCGACGGCTGCAAGGACTTGACCGCTGATGTGGCGAGGTCCGCCGGCGCATTCGTGTGTGAAGCACCTGCGAACCGGGGTCAGGGTGCTGCATTTCGCCTGGGCTACGGCGTTGCACTTGACCACGGTTCCAAATTCATCGTGACCGTAGATGCCGATGGGCAGTATTACCCGTCCGACATGGAGACGCTTCTGGCTCGTGTTGTGTCGGGGGAGGCCGATCTGGCTCAGGGTTCGAGGCGATTGGGAACTGCCGAGAAGGACGATAGGTTCAGGACTGCCGGTGTCTATTTCTTCGGTGCGTTGATCTCGTTGTTGATCGGTCAGAAGATCACGGACTCCTCTAACGGATTCAGGGCGATGCGTGCCGAACTGCCGCAACAAATAGTCCTGTCTGAAGACCAATATCAGTCCTCTGAGTTCCTTATTGGAACTGCCATGAGAGGGTTTAAGGTTGTTGAGTGCCCTGTGGGCATGCGTAAACGTTCGTCGGGGAAATCGAAGAAGGCGCCTAACCTTTTCTACGGCCTGCAGTACCTTCGAGTGATTTTGAAGACTTGGTGGAGGGAGCGCTAGGTTTTCGCGCGCTGCTTTCGTCTACTGTCGATATCTGAAGTGACAGGAGCGATTGCCAATTGATGGAGCAGAACGAGCCGCTCCATGGCGCGCGAATCGGCATAGGACGCTTCGACCGCTGGGCTGCGGTGGGCTTTTTGGTCCTTCCGTTGATTGTATTCCTGGTGCCACTCGCCTTTGGCCACCCATTGATGGCCGGGGACGACTTGAACCAGAACTTCCCTCTCAGGAAGTTGGCGGCCCAAGATATTGCTCACTTTCACGGACCTTTGTGGGATCCCTATATTTGGTCCGGGACTCCGCTCCTTGGGGGCTTCAACGCAGGCGCCGCATTTCCCTCGACCCTGCTATTCGTAATCCTTCCTGCCAAGTTCGCCTGGTCTCTCGGCGAGGCGATGGTTTTCATGGTCGCCGGCCTCGGCATGTACGCATTCTTGCGGGCACTCAAGCTGGCCCCGATCTCTGCACTCTTCGGCTCAGCGACCTGGTGCCTAGCCGGTTTCATGGGCAGCCAGCTTGTACATTTGGAGTTGGTCCAGGCTTGGGGACTGGTACCCGTGGCTCTCTTGGCGATTTTGAGGCTGGGCGAGTGCCCTAAGGGAAGCCGCCCCATGTGGAGTGCCGTCCTTGGCATCTGTCTTGCACTCATCGTCCTGACTGGTAGCCCAGAGGGGTTAATCGAAGGAACTGGGCTGATCGGTGTTTACTTTGTTTACAGGCTCTGGGTAACAAGGTCTTTCGCGTTGGTGGTCTGGACGGTAATTGCCGGGGCGGTGGGGGTCCTTATCGGGTCAATCCAGTGGTTGCCGGGGCTTGCCGTAATTTCAACCAGTCAAAGATCCGCCACCAATTACCATTTCTTCGTATCAGGGTCAATAGAGCCGTCCGAGATCCCCAACCTCTTCATTCCATATTTACTCGGAGGATTTGGACGCTTTGGCATTCCGTCCTACATCGGTGAGTACTCACTAACCGAGATCAGCGGGTATCCAGGAATCCTGGCAATGGTGGCAATCGTGTCATTGCCGCTCAAGGGCGTACTGCGTCAAGGTCAGCGAGCCTCAAAGGGCTGGGGCATTTGGTACGTCATTGGTGCATTGGGCATCATCCTCGCACTTGGCGAAAACACCCCGATAGACCACCTTCTCTACCGAGTCCCGGCCTACGGGAGCTTGAGGCTCCCGTCCCGAAACCTGGCTTGGTTGGATCTCGCTGCCTCGGTGATCCTCGCTTATTGGGTGCAGTCCCTTATCGGGTGGAAAGGGCGCGAAGCGAGGGGGGACTCAAGGACCACTGCGTTGCGGTGGGTGCGAATGCTGCCATACCTTCCGTCAGCGGTAATAGCACTGATATCAATCTCGGTTCTTGCTGGAGGAGGTTGGGTTATTTCCAGCCTCGCGCATGTTCCCGTTGCGGTGGCCGACACCCGGGTTACGGCATTAAGGGCCGTAGCTTTGGTCGCTTTGGTCTTCTCGACGGGCGTAGCGGTACTTATATATTTGCTCCCTAGGCTCAGGCGACCACAGATCATCATCTGGCTTTCAGCCGTACTGGTATTGGATTTGGGGTTCTATGCGGCAAACCAGTGGTGGGTCCAGTCGCCTTCGAACAAGGTCATTGACGCATCGACCGCCCAGATGCATACGATTTCCACCTACTTGGGGGGCCGCGGCCATGTCTCGCCGAGGTATGCGATCTACGACCCTTACCGCCACCACATCGACGAGTTGAATGAGCTCGCCCAGCCGGACTTGAATGTGCTGGCTCGACTCCCGAGCGTACAGGGATATGGGTCGCTCATATCTTCGTCCTATGAAAAGTCCACCGGGACTCATCAACAGCTGACCGTCAACCCAGCCTCTCTCGCAAACGGGACTATGGACCTATTTGGGCTAAAGCTTTTGTTGACCACCCAAGACGCGTTCAGCACACAAATAAGCGGACCTAGACTGGCGCCTGAGACAGGTAGTACTGCGTCATCGGCAAGCCGGGGGTACAGCGCGCCATCGGATCTGGTGTATCCACCGCTTTCGCCACCGAGCTACGTGCCGGGAGTAACAATCGCTCAGGGCACCTTTCGTCCCGGTGAAACTCGTTCGTGGTTGACCGGTGACGACCAGTACATTTCGTCCATTAGAGTTACCTACTCAAAAGCTCACGGCGAATCTGCTTCCGGCCTGGAGCCTGGAGTGGTAAGGGTAGGCGGGCAAACGGCTTGGTCTTTGCCGCAACGCGCACAGTCAGGAGTGGGAGAAAACGCGCAGCCAGGAGTAGAACAGAAGTCACTTTCCGCACAAGGCGCGCAGTCCACTCAAACCGACATTGCAAGCGGGAGCTCCAATGGCGTTAATTCATCGCTTGGGAGCGAGACCTTTTACTTTCAGGACGCTCAAGACGCCTCCGGGATTGCCCTCAAGTACACGGGGACCGGGCAATTGAGCGTTAGGAACATCGAGTACATGACCGTCTCGGGGGCACTTTTTGAATTGAAAGGAAGCCTGCAGGGAAGTGTCTTGCCGGGACATTGGCAGTACGCAGGACATTTAGGCGACTACATTGCTTTTGAGAACCTGGATGTCAGGCCAGCCGTATGGGTGGTGCCCTTGAATACACCGTTGACGGAAGCCGGCCTCCTGGCGTCGCGCCCAGTACCTTACTCTTCTGCGAAGATGTCGCTGGAGGTCGATTGGGCGGAGGACGCCGTCAAGGTCTACTCGCCAGTTCCTGCCAGGCTCGTGTTTTCCATGAATTACGACCCTGGCTGGAGCGCTTCAATTTCTGTGTACAATCCCGCCACTCAATATCCCGATATCGTTTCCGATGGTCCAGTCATACGGGCGGGGTTCCTTCAGACTGCCCAAGTTCCTGCCGGTAAGTCGACGGTCAGATTCTCAATGGGGCCCTCCTACTATGTAAAAGCCCGAGAGCTCACGGCTTTTGGCGTTGTGTTAGTGCTTGCTTTGCTTTTTGCCTCCCTGCTGCTAAGCCGTAGGCGCCTAGAACGGCTAACTCGGCAACGGTGAGCACTACTCTTCCGACGAGCGCTCCTGCTTGAGCCGAAGTTTCGGAAATGGTTGATCCGAGTACAGAGACGTAGATCGCCTCTCTGACTCCAATCCCACCGGGAGCGAAGATTGCAATCAGACCGACTGACCACGACAAGCAAGCCGACCAACCGATCAGCGGGAAGTGCGAAGACGGTCCCAAGGATAACTGTGCAGCCATGTACGAGACCATGTATGCGATTCGTCCCGCCAGATAGAAAACCGTAGCGCTCACGGTCCCTTGGGCTTCGGTGCCGATTTTGTCCTTCAGCGCAAGCGCGATTAGGAAAACCGCGACCCCTCCGGCTTCTGCGCCGATTCCCAGCCACAGATTGGAAAGCGAGAGCATTCCGCCTCCGGCGATGGCTGTAGCGGCAAGCTGGAGGACACTCTCGGTAGCAACCATTGCAGTTTTTTTGGCGGCACGTCCCTCAACCGAGATTGCCCTCGTCGCCGGGGTCCAGATACCTCCGGGCAGGAAGTGAACCGCTTGCGTAACAGACCAAACGCCAAAAGATTTGAATTTGTCTGGCGACGAGTTCAACTCTCCCCACCCAACACCAAGAGCTATGAAATAGACCATCCCGGAAACGAGCGATGCCGCCAGCCAGTCCAGGCGAAGGTGACTGACGGAGATCTTGGAGATGCCTGACTTGACCGAGAGGGCGAGTAGGGCGATCGAGATGGCAACGCCAAGTATCGCGGTCCCCCTCTTCACCGCCTTTGGCGTGGAGGCGAAGCCGGAACGCGCAACCCCGATCGACTTGTTGATCCAGCTGGCCATTGTCGCCTCATTCTATTTGGCTGCCCGGGCAATTCCCGGCGGATTAG
>DAIDIS010000234.1 GCA_027451785.1 Acidimicrobiales bacterium | reverse complement strand
AAGTTAATTTGCCGAATTCCTTCAATATTATTCTTTCTAAACCTTAGTATTCTCTACTTATCCATCTGTGGCGATTTTAGTACGATTGCTTTTTCGGGCTTAATTCTCAGCTTTTTCTCGCTCATATAAACCTATTAAATTATTTAGTTTCATAACAACCCGCTTAATAAGCTCCTTTCTTTATGAGGTCACTTTGAGAATTGCATAGGGTTACTGTATTTTTAAATGGAGAGACTACTACTTCCAATTACATAAACATTTTATTCCTATCTTTTATAAATTTTTTTTATAAAATTATGGATCGACGGGTCACGGAACGATAATGGTCTTTTCGTCGGTTGCGGGCGAGAGAGCAAGGCGGTCGAACTTCATTTATGGCTCGTCCAAGGCCGGATTGGACGCATTCTGCCAGGGCCTTGGCGACTCGCTCGTGGGCTCAGGCGTGAAGCTCATGATTGTCCGGCCCGGCTTCGTACATACACAAATGACCGAAGGAATGAAGCCCGCACCTTTTGCGACCGACTCGGAGTCCGTTGCTGAAGTTGTAACCAGGGCTATGGAGACCGGTTCAGAGATCGTCTGGGCACCGAAGAAGCTCCGCTACGTGATGTCTCTACTGCGTCACCTTCCGAGAGCCGTTTACCGGAAGATACCCAACTAAGGGCAACGGCACTTCACAACTGAGCGGGACCGATCACCCAGGGTGGATCATCAGTGCTACGACGGAGCCGGTGAACCCGGAGGATTGAGGTTCCAGGTCACCGAAGATCGGGGCATCCCCGAATGGGTGAACCCCTCCGTCTTGAGTCACGATCGTGTAACCGCCGCCGTCAGGAGTCGGAACCATGGCCGTCGCCGTGTTCGTCTCGCCGATACCGGGCAACGATCCATGGAAATAGCCATCCCCATAGGCAAAAAGCCCCCCATCGGCAGCCACCAACCAATAGCCCTTCCCATCAGGAGTGGAGGCCATTCCGATCACCGGCTTGTTCAGGATCGAACCGCCGGTGGAGCCAAAGAACTGGGCATCGCCATAGGCAAAAATTCCTCCGTCCGACGCCACCAGCCAGTAGCCCTGACCATCAGGCGTGGTCGCAATGCCGTTTATCGGCCGGAACAAGTTGAGATTCGTCGCAGAGCCGAAGAACTTGGCGTCACCAAATGGATACACCGCTCCCTGGGATGTCACCAACCAGTACCCCAGACCGTCCGGGGTAGTTGCCATCGAGACAACCGGGGCAGGAGCGTTACCAAGGTTAGGGGCGCCACCGAATGCGTAAACCGTCCCGTCCGCGCTTGCGATCCAATAACCTGCTCCACCTGAGTAAAGGGCAGCGCCGACGATCGGGCTCGGTACCGACGGGGTCGCTGCGGAACCGAAGAAACTGGAGTCTCCATACGAGTAGACACCGCCTTGGGCAGAAACCAGCCAATATCCACCCTCGCCGCCGCTCGGGTAGCCCGTATTGATAAACCAGTCGGAATTAAGCCCAAAGGCACCTTCGAATGCCGAACCGGAGAGGTTCTCCGTCCCATTTGTACCGACAATCTGGATGTTTCCGACGCGCCCACCGAAATCGCCAAGCCCATTCCTCGAAGTCACCGAAATAGAGCTAAGCGATCCGATCTGAGGCCAATACGACTCTATTGACGAGACGGAGATGTCCGTAGACCAAACATGATTGGGATTACACGCCGACGCTACGCATACAGAGTCACCGGCATCGACTGCTGCAGGAAACTGACCCGAAGAAGAGGTATATCCGCCAGTTGAAGCGGAGAACATGGTGTTCGCCGAAGCGCCGGACGAGGTCTGCATAATCTCGCCCGCAGTGCCGGAAACCGCCAAATCCGTGAGCGAGTTTTCAGAGTTCATTCCGCCGTAGACTTGACAGCTCGTCGAGTCGCAAATATCCGCATATCCATACTCTCCCCTCGCGGCCTCGGCATACGAACGTGCGGCAACGGCCTGGACTTCCAGCTCCTGAAAACCCTGCTGTTGGCCTTGGGCTCCCGGGCCTCCCAGGCTTCCCCAATACGCAGGTGACTCAGATGGGACCACGCCGCGCAAATAGGACTCAATCGGGACGATGTTCACAGTCCTTGGATACACCTGATAGTAGGCGGGCTCGAAGTCCCCTCGGTAGTAACCATTTCCACCCGCCTCGCAGATTTGAAGAACTTGAGAGGAGGTTGCGTTCGGGTCGGAACTTTGCGGCACCACAATGGGTTGCGCCTCATCGGCCAGCGAACCCGACCAGGGACCCGCACACGATCCCCCCTGAAATACATTCCACCCGCCAGTGGAGTCCGGTGCGAACATCACCGCCTGCCCTGGCTGGAAAGTGATGGCTCCCACCGTAAACGTCGAGTCCGAAGTGATTATCGGATAGTTTCCGTCATTACCGGTGATCACAACCTTCAATGGGTCGTTCGCAACCGAACCTACTGTCGTGCCGCCGTAGTAATGGTCGAGTATCCACTGGTAACTCTCGCCGTCGAGAGCATAACCCAGGGCTCCCCACTGCCCCATGCCTATGCCGTGACCCCACCCATGACCAATCAGCTCAACATTCGAGCCGTTGTAAAGCGAGTGCCCCTTAAGCCTGGGGTCGAAATGGGCCTGTCGGGCGAAGGATTCCTTGACTGCTTGTTGCGCTTGGGTGGCCTCGGAGCCTGCTCCGGTGCTCGCTGCAGTGCTCTCATCAGCCGGGGCAAGCGAGTGAGAAGGAATTTCAGCCTGTGAGCTTATCCCCGAAGTCTGAGTGGTCGCCCAGCTTTCAGTCTGTGCGACCCCAAGGGTGAGCAAAACCAAGACCATCACAATGGTTGAGGCGGAAAAAGCGCGTCGTAATACCACGATCTAATTATTTCGTTTCAAAGGCTGCCAAGGTTGAATGCTAACCGTATTGCCCCGCCGCCGAGCCTTCATTCAAACCACCGGCCCCGTCGCCCTATCGAACGCCTTCGATCTTGATGGTGAGAGGAATGGCAACCGACCCGACTTGCTTCCCAGGGTTCATGACCTCGAAGTGCTCGACTTCCTCTTTCCAGTCGTAAACAGTACCGGTGTCGGTACCCCTAATCTCCAAAGTGATCGAGTACCAACCGTCGAGCAGGGGTATGGACTCAAAGGCAAAGACCGCCTCTCCGTCCCCTTCAAGCGTCCCCACCTCGACCTCCAAAACATCGGTGCCGGACCCGAAAATTATCTCACCGTCGCCCGAGTACATGGTGATACCGAAAAATGCGTCGCTCACGGCCCTTCTGGCGGTGAACTCGACCCTGACACTCAGGGGCTCACCGGGAAGTAGGTACGGACGTGTTTCGCATTGAGGATATTCGACCACGACTTTCTTGATCTTGATGTCCCCGTTAACGGAGGTCTTAGATTTCGCGCTGGGGTCGGGCGGAGGGTCTGGCAATTCAGAAGCAACTTCTTCTGCCACCTCGACGACCTGGGCACTATTGGTCGGTTGGGACGAATCCGTATCACCCACCGCTTCCGCAACGCCCGAACTTACTGTGCCCGGCTGAAGCGCTCCGGTTACCTCTGAAGCGATCTCGCCATTTTCAAGATCAACCGGGTCGCTGGACTCCGGCTCCGGCAACTGTTCGTGGGCAGCATGCAGGCTTTCCCTGAATGCACGTACGCACTCACCGGGGTTACCTTCGGCAATTACAACTCCGTGGTTCAACACGTAGGCCTTCGAGCAGAATTGCCTCACCGTGTCGGGTGAGTGGGTGACCAAGATGATCGTGCGACCTTCCTTTTGGAACTGCTTCATCTTATCGAGGCACTTGCGCTGAAAACTCTCGTCCCCAACAGCCAGAACCTCGTCTACCAGGAGTATCTCCGGATCTACGTTGATGGCAACGGCAAATCCGAGCCGTGCCGCCATCCCAGAGGAGTAGAACTTCACCTGGGTATCGATAAACTGCTCCAACTCGGCGAACGCTACGATCTCCTCGAAGCGGCGGTCGATGTCCTTGCGATTGAGTCCCAGAAGGGCAGCATTCATATAGATGTTGTCGCGCCCGGATAACTCACCGTGGAAACCGGCGCCCAACTCCAACAGGGCCGCAATTTGGCCTCTGGATACGATCTTGCCCTTCGTCGGCTGCAAGATACCGTTGACACACTTAAGGAGCGTTGACTTGCCTGAACCATTGTGCCCCAAAAGGCCTACGGTCTCGCCTTGCGACACCTCCATGTTGATGTCCCTCAAGGCCCAGAACTCGTCATAAGGAGCGCGCATTCCGTGAATCACCCGTTCCTTCAGCGACGTGTATTTCTCCTGATAAAGCTTGAAATGCTTGGAAACGTCAGTAACTTCGAGAGCCGGTGCCAACTAGAACTCCTCTGCGAAGTTGCCCTCTAGGCGGCCGAAAACCTTGATGGCGGCAAACAGCAGGATGGTCGAAATTCCAATTACACCCAATAGCAGGTCGAAGTACCACATCGGGCCGAACAAGGGCAGCTGCCATGCGCCCGCGACGGCGTGGATCTTGGACGCTGAACCGGACGATGCCTTTGCCCTCTTGTTTCCCCACAGCGCTCGCTGGAAAGTCAAGACTATGGGAGTGATCGGGTTAGCGAGGTAGATTTCTTTCATCGGCAGCCAGGTCAAGTGGTACTTCACTAGGAAACTGGTGCTTATCAGGTGGCCATTTTTATCGACCTTCACAGGAAGTTTCGGCACCACGAACCCGTTATACGAATAGACGATCGGGGTTGCCCAGAACCAAGCCATCAAGACCACCTCAAGCAAGTGTTGGGTGTCCCTCAAATAGACGTTGGCAGCCGACAGGAATATAGCAAGCGCCGCTGTAAATAGAGCCAGAGCGATTATCGCCGGCACCAGGAGCGGGAGATAATGCCATTGCGGCGAAAACCCGAAAAGGACCAACGCAGCAATAAGGATTCCCGATTGAATCAGGAAAAAGATAGATGACGAGCCGATCGCCGCTACAGCCAGGATTTCCCTAGAGAAGGAGACTTTCTTGATCAAGTCCCCGTTTCCGACGATTGCTCCGGTTGCTCCGGCAACCGCCGAAGTGAAGAAGTTCCAGACGACCAACCCGCACAGCAGGAAAATGGCGAAGTCTGGGATTCCATTGCCCATGATCCCTTGAAATACAAGGACGTAGACGACAAGCTGGAGCGTTGGGTTCAGCATTGACCAAGCAAAACCCAGGACGCTGTTTTTATAGCGGACCTTCATCTCGCGCCCAACCATCTGCGCCAGGAGATCCCTCTCCCGCCACATTCGGGCGACCCGCGGCCAGACCCTGTTGTTTGCAGTGACTACGTTTACCCGCTGGCTCGGCCTGCTCCTCGGTCGGTCGGTAGCGGGGTCGCCAACGGCTGCGAAACCGGCTACGGGCTCGTCAAGCGGGGGTATCGAAGCGTCAATCTCTGATTGGAAACTCACGCCCTGATTTCTGTAGCAGTAGAACGCTCAATGACGTGATCGATGAATCCGTATTCCTTGGCCTCATCGGCGGTGAACCAGCGGTCGCGGTCCGAATCGGCCTCGATCCTCTCCACCGGCTGACCCGTGTGCTCCGCAATCTTTTCTGCCATCATCCTCTTCAGGTAGATGATCTGCTCGGCTTCAATTGCGATATCGGATGCCTGTCCTTGAACCCTGCCCGAAGGCTGATGCATGAGGATCCTTGAGTGCGGCAGAGCATAACGCTTGCCAGGGGTTCCGGAACAAAGAAGGAACTGGCCCATGGATGCAGCTAGACCAAGGCAAATCGTGGCAACATCACAAGATACGTATTGCATCGTGTCGTAAATCGCCAAGCCGTCGGTTACCGACCCGCCCGGAGAGTTGATGTAAACCGAGATGTCCTTGCTGGGATCCTCGGCCTCAAGCAACAGCAACTGCGCGCAGATCAAGTTGGCAGCGGTCTCGTCCACTTGGGTCCCCAAGAAAACAATCCGCTCTTTGAGCAGCCGCTCGTATACATCTGCGGATGGACCGCGGTCCGAAGCAGCCATAGGTTTACCCACACCTCCAGGTCGTCCACCCCAAACCGGATACCCGGTTATCAGGATAGGAATCACGAATTACACACAAGCATACGACAATCGGGCAACCCAGTGACGCCAGCTTGCCCGTCACTTGGTATTCTTGTGCGTCACGCGGGCGTGGCGGAATTGGTAGACGCGCTGGGTTTAGGTCCCAGTACTTGCAAGAGTGTGGAGGTTCGAGTCCTCTCGCCCGCACGAAGAGAGTTGTTGTATTTTTGTTCATTGATGTTCGATCGACATCGCAGGGAGCAGGGAATTTGATGCCAACACGGCGGAGTCTCAATTACCGGCCATTCAGGCTTTTATCCATCTCGGCCGCGATTATTTCCTTTATTGCCGGATCAATTGCCTCCGGGTCGGCTCCGGCCGGGGCGAGTCAGAACGGCCCAAGCCCCGCTATTGGCACCGGTCCGCTCAATTACGTCTCGCTTGGCGACTCGTTTACGTCCGGGGCGAATATTCCTCCTGCCGCCAACGGACCCTTGGCGTCGTTGTGCGACCAGTCACTCGTCAACTATCCGCACCTGGTCGCCGAAACCTTCGGTTGGTCTTTATCCGACGTGAGCTGTTCTGGAGCGGCGTCGCCGAACATGACTCAGTCACAAGGCACAGGAATTCCTCCGCAGTTCGATGCCCTTTCGGCGCAGGACAACGTGGTTTCCGTCGGGATCGGCGGGAATGATGGCGCAGGTAACGGGCTCTTCATCAATACTGTGACTACCTGCATAACCACCGACATTCTTGACGTTTTAAATATCGGGGCTCCCTGCGAGAAGAAGCTGGGAATGGCGCCTTTTATGCAACTCCTCAATGACTCCGGCAACATCGGAGCCGTATTTCAGGGAATTCACGCTCACGCTCCGAATGCACGCATCTTCGTAATGGGCTATCCGGACATCCTGCCCCAAAGCGGCAACTGCTTCACGTCCCTGCCCCTGACTTCCGGCGACGTCGCGTATACAAACAGCATTGAGATGTTCCTGAATTTAGTGTTGCGTACCGAAGCACAACTCAACGGAGCGACTTTCGTCGACAACTACAACCCAACGATTGGACACGACCTGTGCCAGCCGCCTTCAAATGCCTGGATCAACCGGCTAATTCCGGTCAACCCCGGGTATCCGTTGCACCCGGACACATTGGGACAGAGGGCATTGGCCCAAGACCTCGAGGCGGCGATCAGCGAGGGGAACTAAGCAATTCGTACCGAATGAGCACTTTGGAGCTTTGAGAATACGAAGGACTCGAAGCTTGGCTCGTCAAGGGGCTTTGAGAAATGAAAGCCCTGGGCGAACTCGCATCCCATCGCCTTTAGGGCCTGGAGTTGGTCTGGAGTCTCGATCCCTTCGGCAATGGTCTCCAGTGACAGTGACTTGGCGAGCTGCATTAAAGTCCTGACCAAGGCTTGAGCCTCGTGAGAAGTGGTCATCTCGTCGACGAAGCTGCGGTCTATCTTCA